>CAMBDR010000206.1 GCA_945864765.1 Janthinobacterium lividum
TGATCAAACCATACTGACTGGAAAAACTGAGTGAACCGCCATACGATTGCTGTTGCGAAAAACTACCGATCTGGTGATCCAGCGTGTCATACACCGTGACCGTGCCATTGACTTCAATCGCCAAGCGCCGCGCTTGCGCGAAGTGGGCATAGCGCACGCCATTTTGCGCCCCGGTGCTGTTGGGAAAGAGCAAATCATTGCCCCACCAATTGGCAGGCGCACCCGGCGCAGGTGGCACAAACAGGCTGACCGGGCTACCGCCATAGCTATTTTGGTTACTCTGCCCACCGCCCTGCCCGCCGCCTTGTCCACCATAATTGTTTTGCTGCTGACCGCCCTGGCCACCCTGGCTTTGCGATTGAAAGCTGCCGCTTTGCAGTAAATTCGGTTGTGCCGCCACCAAATTCGACAGCTCGGAACACAGGCCATCAACCCGGCCCTTCAGATAATTGTTAAACATATCCGACACCATGGTCATACCGCCACGCATCCATTGCCCACCACCAGAAAATTCCGGATGATTGAATTGCGCCATGCTGCCATTGCCATTGATCACCGATTCCAACATCGATGTGACCGCATCGCTGCTGAAGCCATGTCGTGCAGCAATATCATTGATCGCTTGCTGCCCACTTGGAGAAAGTTTTTGCATAGTCTGTCCTGTTCTGTCTGTACTTAAGTCGCTCATTGTACCCGATATGGCACTCGAAATAATTATTTTTTAATATTTCAAATCTATGACATTTAATTATTAAAATATTCAATGCGATAATTTGGCGATGTTATTCCACACCCATTGCCAAAGCCAAAGCAGTGTCAATACCAATAACCAATTCAAGCCCCGGTTTGCCGACTCGCCCAGCGTTGGTAAAAATATGGCGGGGTGAAACACCAAATTGACATTCAACCGCTCCGGCGTCAATAGCCAACTGAGCCAGGACAGCACGAAATACGCCGCCAAACTCCACCATGCAGTAGCGCGCGGCCACGGGCGCGCCCACCATGCGTATGCGCCCAACATGGGCGCGAGCAGGTGTACGCCGATGGATGTCCAATGACTATAGCCGCCTTGCGCCAAATAAATCAGGTAAGCAGGAATCGATACCGCCAATTGCAATAAACAACTGACAGCCGACAGCGCGCGCCAGCCGCACAACAAGGACAGCGCCAATAACCACGCAGTAACATGGCATAACCAAAAAAGCTCGGGCAACACACCGGCACCGGCTTTTTGCCACGCCGTGCCCAGGCACAAAGCCAATAACAGGCAAGCCCCCAGGCGTTGGTATTGGATCGGGCTAAAGCGCGCTTTGGTCATGGCTTGAAGTGGTGGATGAGTGATAAAAAGAGGCTTGGGCCAGTATGGATGGGTTGAATTTTGGCGACATTTTACCGGGTTTCTTGCGCCATGCGCCAAAACCTTGATCAAAGGCATCTGAATTTGCGCCAAATACCCGAAAGAAATTACCCCGATGCAGGTTTCAGGCAAACAATCATCGGTTCTGTCACGGCCAGCTATCGGCAAACCTTGGCGCATGGTAAGCTATCGGCCCTTGTTCCAAATCAACTTAACAAATCAATAAAATCCAATCAGGAGAACAGAATGCACACAATAAGGAGCCAACAGTGACCACGAGTACTACTTCCGATAAGGTTCAGCCCCAATCCGCCGCCATGGAAAAACATCCCGAAGCCTTGCCGATGTTGTTTTTAACCGAAATGTGGGAGCGCTTCAGTTATTACGGCATGCGGGCGCTGCTGGTTATCTATTTGGTCAATGCCGTAGGTTACACGCGCGCTGATGCGCTGGCGCTGTATGCAACTTATACTGGCCTGGTGTATCTGTCACCGCTGATTGGCGGCTATTTGGCGGATCGCTATTTGGGTCGGCGCAAAGCAATTTTGATTGGCGGCTTCACCATGGCATTTGGCCATTTTGCGATGGCGTTTCCCGCCTTTTTGCATTTGGCGCTGGGTTTGCTGATTATCGGCAATGGCTTTTTCAAGCCAAACATTGGCACCTTGCTCGGTTCTTTATACCGTCAAAATGATCCGCGCCGCGACGGTGGCTTTACGTTCTTTTACATGGGGGTCAATCTGGGGGCATTTTTAGCGCCACTGGTCGCTGGCACCCTGGGCGAAAAAGTGGGTTGGCACTATGGTTTTGCTGCGGCTGGCGTGGGCATGTGTGTTGGCTTATTGCAGTTCTCGCTTGGCCAGGCCAAGCTGGGCACGGCGGGGTTTATCGGCAATAAAACCCGGCTCGATGGTGGCGACTGGCTGCAAATTGTCGGCATTGCCGCTGCCATGATACCGCTGGTGCTGGCGGTGCTGGCAGCGTGGACCGTGATTGGGCCGATTTGGGACCCGCTGCCCCTTTTAGGCAAGCTTGGCATTGTGGTCGCCATCATTCTGGCACTTTGGCATGCACCCAAACTCTCTGGCAAAGCCAGCACCCAGGAAGAGCTGACCCGCGATGAATGGCACCGCATTTTTGCCATTCTCACCCTGGGCTTTTTTGTCATATTTTTCTGGATGGGGTTTGAGCAGGCGGGCGGCACCATGAGCCTGTTTGCCGACAAACAGACCGACCGCATGATGTTTGGCTGGGAAGTGCCGACCTCCTACTTCCAGACCATCAACCCCTTGTGCATTTTGCTGTTTGGGCCAGTGCTGGCGATGATTTGGTTTCGCAATGCGCAATCCGGTTTTGTGATCCCCACCCCGGTCAAAATGGCAATGGGCCTGATTTTGCTCGGCTTGGGCTTTATCATCCTGGCCATTGGACAAGGACTGGCCGAGAAAAGCGCACTTGGCAAGGTTGGCCCCTTGTGGCTGGTGGCGGTTTATATTGTGCATACCTTGGGTGAGCTATGCCTTTCCCCGGTTGGCTTGTCGATGGTGACCAAACTGGCACCAACCAGGGTAGCGGCGATGATGATGGGTGTCTGGTATTTGGCCAACGCGGCAGCCAATAAGCTGGCGGGCCAAATGGAATCGATTTTATCGGACTACCACATTCCGCTGTATTGGTTTTTGGTGGCCAGCTCGATCGGTGCAGGTATCGTGCTATTGATGATTACGCCATTGCTGAAGAAAATTATGCATGGCCGGGCATAACTGACGCACATCAGCACACGCCCCCAAGCCACCGCCTGAGCGAGGAAATAACATGACTCAACCTTTAATCACATCGCACGAGCAATTGGGTGATTATCTCAAGCGCGGTGGCCGCGTCAAGTATCTGTTCTTTTGGGGCCATCAGCCCGAGCGCGATGGCAGCGTTGGCAAAAGCTGTTTTAGCCAATGGTTTGCCGCACCGTTTGAAATTGATGGCATCCGCTACCCCACGGCGGAGCACTATATGATGGCGGAAAAAGCGCGCCTGTTTGGCGACCAAGCTGTGCTGGCGCAGGTACTGAGCGCCAAAACCCCGGCGGCGGCCAAAGCGCTGGGGCGTAAGGTGCAAAACTTTGACGAGACGAAATGGCTGGCGCAGCGCTTTGAGGTGGTGGTGGCCGCCAACGCCGCCAAGTTTGCACAAAACCCGGCCATGAAGGCGTTTTTGTTGGGCACGGGCGATAAAATTTTGGTGGAAGCGAGCCCGGTAGACCGCATCTGGGGCATTGGTTTGGCGACGGATCATCCGAATGCGGAACACCCGGCCAAGTGGCAGGGTCTGAATTTGCTGGGTTTTGCTTTGATGCAGGTGCGGTCAACGCTTGCTTAACACAACTTGTCAGTGCCAGCTTGGCGCGCGCTTGGGCAAACGCTTGCTCGGACACCTCGTGGATCAACTACTCCTTAACTTGGGTGGATTGCTGTGACAGGGGCCTGACGTTCGCATCCAAAAAATGCTTGCGCCATTGGCCTAGTTGAGCAATACTTCAAATACCTGCATTTGCCAACCTTTTAGTCTAAAAACGAGGACATGACGCATGGAACAAAATCCCATAACGGTCGTCACCGACATTTTGCCGCAATACCTGCAACAACTCAAAAACTACCTTGGTCCAATTGGCAACAGCCTGCGAAGCAACACAGTGATCCAATTTTCAGCATATGAGCATCTGCATTACTGCTGCTTTATTGTCATTGAGGACGAAAATACGCCAATGGGCTGCCAACCCGCCAACCCGGTGCTGGTGTTTGAAGCCAATGTCGATGGCAGCACAGCAGATTTCCTTGATGATTTTCTGACAAAAAACCCCGAGTTCCTGCAACAAGTTTACGGTTGCTGCCAAGGATTCCCTGCCGACCGCCTGGCCTGGCGCAGCTATCTGCAGGCGCATGATCTGGGTGCCAACGCTTTTTATATCGCCCACCCCGGCCAGACGCGCCGTGTGGTCGAATATCAAAGCACCGTGCGCCAAACCATTGAAAGCTATCTCGACTGCAACCGCCCGGTTTTGGTAACGCTGCCGCTGGATCAAATCAAGCAAAAAATCGTTGCGCATTTGACTGCCGCAATCCCCGGCTTCATGGACAACCCTCCCGCGCCGCCTTCCTTTGCGGTAAAACATGGCAAGGCGGTGCTTCTGGGCATCATTTTGGCGGCCCTTGCCGTGGTTGTGCTATTGCTGGTGATTTTTGGCCTGAGAGCGGCTGTGCTCATGCTCGGCTTGACCGCCCTGTACGCGCTCTGGCTACGCTGGCGCGAATCAAACGACAAACAGGATCAGCGGATTCAATGGAACCCGGCCTACCGCAAAGAACTTCAGGACATGGAAGACCGGCAGCCGCAAAACCACCTGAGCAGCATCACCTATCTCAAGGCAGGCCGACTCCGGCTCTGGACATTGAAGCTGATCCTGTTGGTGACCAATCTGGCCGCCCGGCTGTCAGCCACCGAGGGCAAGCTGAGCGGCATTGTGACGATTCATTTCGCCCGCTGGGTCATTTTGCCGGGCAAGACAGGCGAACGGGCGCGGCTGCTGTTTTTCAGCAACTACGACGGCAGCTGGGAAAACTACCTGGGTGAATTTGTCGATCACGCCAGCCTCGGCTTGAGCGCCATCTGGAGCAATACCGAAAACGGCGATGATCGCGGCTTTCCCGACACCCAATGGCTGGGGTTGAAAGGCGGTGCCAGAAACGAGCAGCTGTTCAAGATCTACGCCAGAAACAGCCAGCGGCGCGAATTAATTTGGTACAGCGCCTATCCCGACCTGGCGGTCAAATACGTTGGCAACAATAAAGAAATTCTGGCCGGACTATTCTCCGATGACCAGCTCACTGCCTGGCTAAAACGCCTGTAAGCGCAAGGAACCCCCATGAAAAACATTCAATTTGACGATGTGCAAGGCTTGGTGTTCAGCGGCTACAACAAGACCATGCCCTGTTCCAGCTATTATCTTTTGCAAATTACCAACCCTGCCGGGACAAGACAATGGCTGACGGCCCTGCACCAGGAAAAACGCATCACCACCGGCCGCCATCGCGGCAACAAATGGTGTCTTAATCTGGCCATCAGCTACAACGCCTTTGTTAAGCTGGGCGTTAGCCTGCCTGCCGATGCGTTTGAACAGGCGTTTCAGGAAGGCATGAATTCGCCCCGGCGCGCCACCGTGCTGGGCGACCAGGCGGAAAATCACCCCGACCGGTGGCAATGGGGTAATGCGGAGCACCCGGTCGATTTGCTGCTGATGCTGTTTTCAAAAGATCCGCAGCAGCACCTTGAGCGCCGAATTGCCGAAGAATCCGCCTTCGGCACGGCAGGCCTGAAGGTCATCGAACGGCTCGATGGCACACCGTCGGACAATATTGGCCAATTCAACCGGGAACATTTCGGCTTCGCGGACGGCGTCTCCAATCCTGCGGTAGTGGGGTTTCCACAATCCGATTCGCCCAACCCCATTGCAACGGGCGAATTTCTATTTGGCTACCCCAACGGCTACGACGGCACCATCACCGCCATCCCCAACGCGGGGACGTTAGCGCAAGACTTTGGCAACAACGGCACTTACCTGGTTTTTAGGCAACTGGAGCAAGATGTGCAAGGCTTCTGGTCGTTTATCAACAATGAAGCCGCCAGCCAGGGCATCGATCCGGAATGGCTGGCAGCCAAGGTGGTGGGGCGCTGGAAAAATGGGGCCGTGATCGCCCCCGGCCAAACCGCAGCACCCCAAACCATCGGCAACGAGTTTGACTTCAGCGATGATCCCGACGGCTTGGGCTGCCCTTTTGGTTCCCATGTTCGGCGTGCCAATCCGCGCGGCACCGGATTGGGTGAAACGGTTGAGGAATCGCTGAGAGTGGCCAATCGGCATCTCCTGCTGCGCCGTGGCCGGAGTTACGGCAGTTTTTCCGATGACGGGCGCAATCAGGCTGGTCAGACCAACCTTACCGAAAACGGCGATGCCAGGCGCGGCTTGTTTTTCATCTGCCTCAACGCCAACATCGAGCGCCAGTTTGAGTTTGTCCAGCATACCTGGATCAACGGCATCAAATTCAACGGCATGAGCGATGAAGACGACCCATTAATTGGCACCTACCGCTCAGGTCATCCGGCGTTTTCCAGAAGCTTCACCATACCAGACCAACCTTTAAGGCGGCGCATTGGCAATTTTAAACAGTTTGTTGCAGTGCGCGGCGGCGCTTACTTCTTCCGGCCGGGAATAAAAGCGTTGGCTTCGTTGGGTCAGGCATGACATCAACACCGGAATGGCCAACTTTTAGCGAACAATATGAAAACGCGATTGATAAGGATGTGCGTTTTCACGAGTTTATCGGGGAACTGTTTGGGCCACGTTACCGCACTCGGCCGGGGTTTGCGACGTTTTTAAGCGCAGGCAACGATGGCGCGATTGATTGCTTTCATGCCGATGGCGAGGTGTGGGAATGTAAGTTTGTTGGCGCTGCCGGGTATGCTGCGGCGACTGCGCGCTGGCAGGAAGTCAAAGAGCATTTGTTTGCTAATTTACTGGATAACGCGCCAAAACGCTCACAATACCAACCATGGTACAACGCCACTAAGCCAATCCAGCGTTACTATTTTTGCACCAGCACTACGCTGAAAAATGATGCACGGATGGAAGAACTTGAAGCCGTGATCGAGGCTGACTTTTTGAAGTTGGCCGCGCGTGCAGGTCTGGCGCATCTGGCAAAGATTAAAGTTGAAGTCTGGAGTTGGGAGCGCCTGGGGCCGGAGTTGCAAAACTACCCGCACTTGCGCCTGAAATGGTTTCCCAACCCGGTGCCACCCGTATTTAAAACCCTGG
>CAMBDR010000207.1 GCA_945864765.1 Janthinobacterium lividum
TCCCGCCCAGCCAAGGTGTGAGGGGCCATGGCAGTATGTTGGGCCAAGGCTTGGTCGCCATGTAAAGCGGCTTCTTTTTCACTGGCGTTGGCAAAACTGCTGCCATATGCCATCAGGGTACAACAGGCCAGAAGGTGGGGGAAGAGGGTGAATTTTTGGGTCAGAGTCATCATGTTGGGTCATTCCTGAAAAATAGGGTGAGTGCTTGCGAATCAAGCTACATGTTGCTGTCGAAACAGAACATGCCCCATTTTGTTGGGTGACAGTGCAAAAACTGTGTATTTCCAGCGAAAATGACAAAGAAATGGCGGTTTTACAGCTTCCCCCTAACACCCTGTCCTAAAAAATTGACTATCCAACTCATACTTACGCTTGTTGTAAGCTTCCGCCTCCGCATGGCTACCACCCTTACGCTGCAAGCTAATGGTATATAAAATCTCTTCCCGCAACTTGGCACACATCGCTTTCTTTTTTTCCTCTTCACTCAGCGTCACTTTGTTCTCGATCTCACCCGCCTCAGTCTCGTTGTTGCCTTCATTTTTGCCTTGATTTTTTTGATCCGATTTGCCAAGTTGCGCCACGCCTGCATTCGTCGCATCTTTGAGGGGCTGGTTAGCGCCCATCTTGATGACAGCATTGGATTTGGGGCTTTGCTTTTCTTTAATACAATTGGCTTCGATCATGCGCTTCATTTCCGGTGCCGTGGCACGTTGCCGATAGACCTCGCGAATCAGATCGCGCTCGCCCTCATCTTGTGCCTTATCCAGCATGTGCGCTTCCAATGCACCCGCCTCGCGTGACCACACTATTTTTTGCGCTGCAGCACCACGCAGGCTGCATTGCGCATCCCCCGCCGCGCCAGCGCTCGCACTCGCGGCCTCGGTCCGGCCCACGTCTTTGATGATTTTACCCGGCTGCCCGGCTGCACAAGGCTTATCCTGATAACTGTTACCGCAACGATACAGCGTTTGCGCCTGCGCATGCGCCGCAAACACCCACGTCAGCACAACCCAACCGCAGCTACCCACCATTCGTATGGTATTCATGATGCCTCCCGTTAAGGAATTTCATGCACTACAAACAAATTTGATTGCGCCCACCTTGCTTGGCTTCATACAACTTGGCATCGGCGCGCAAAAACAATTCATTTTCGGTCTTGCACTCAGGGTAGGCCGCCACGCCGCCGCTAAAGCTAAAATGTTTGATTTCACCCGGTGCCACTTCAAACTCAATCTCGCCAAACGCCAACCGCATTTCATCCAACTTTTGCTTGCCTTGCTCCAAAGTACAATCCCAAAACAGGCAAACGAATTCTTCCCCACCAAAGCGGCTCAGCAAATCCTGTTCGCCCACATAGCTCGACAGCACCATCGAGAGCCGCTTGATGACGATATCACCAAAATAATGGCCCCAGGTGTCGTTAATGGTTTTGAATTTATCGATATCGACCACGCCAAAGGCCAAAGGCCGCACCGGTGCCTCCGACGATGCTACCCGAATCAATTCTTGCGCATGATGTTGCAAACCAATTTTATTGAGCAAACCGGTGGCGCGGTCACGACTGATCAGATTTTTACTGACCCGTATCTTGCCAATCCGGTTCAGTAAATGGCGCGTCAAGACGCCACTGTCATTCACCTGCAACACATCGTCAAAGCCACTGCCAAAGGCGCGCCGCTCCAGATCGGCATCATGTTGCCTTAGCAATAAAATAATCTCCCGGCTCGGGTCGGCTTCAATGTTTTTGCTAATCACCCGAGCAATGGCTTCGGTGCCCATGTATTCAGCTTGCTCGATGACAACAATATCCGGTTGAATTTTCTTGACCAGGCGGTGCAAGGTGGTGGCGTCGGTATGGCGCACGAATTCAACCCGGTTATCACGCAACATTTCAATATCAAAATGCTCACCCACACCCAAATACGCCACGCGGCTTACTTCACTCCGTTTTTGCCGTGCAAACAAATTAAACAGTTTATCGATCAAGACATCATTGGCAATCGGCTTTTGCGCATACGCCAAACAATTATTATCCACCAGCATTTGCTGCAGCAAAAAGCGCACACCTTGGCGCTCGGTTTGCAAATACACATAATGATGCTGCTGCGGCAGAGCTTGCAATAAATCATTTAACATCAGGGTTTTTTTACGCTGATGTTGCAACTCTTCTTGAATATTGGCCAACACATCCAGATCGATCACAAACAGGCAAGATGGATCGGCTTCTTTGGCCGCCGCCACAAAGCCGCGCATTTGATCAAAAAATTGAATATCAAAGTCGTAGCGATGCGCGCATTGCAACAATTCAGCGCGCTGATCTTTGATAAAGAAGGTTTGCGCTAAAAGCAACACCCTCTTTTTATATAGTGAAACGTCGAGCGCCATAGGAGTCCTGCTCAGTATGCTGTCATGGAATGTAATAGTATGCCATGATCTTGCGTCATTGGGCTAAGTAAAAAATAGCAAGCGCAGATTTAGCGCATTTTGTGCGTCCGACCACGCAGAAAATGCTACCGTGGGTTCGCCATAAATCAATCAAAACCCTCACTTATGCGCTATGATGAACGCACGCATTGAGAGCGAGGTCGGGCTTATGAAAAATCATGGGGTAAAGACATTTAAGCTTGGTTCTTACGTCATGTTGCGTGCATGGGCTGGTTTGCTACTGCTCTGCCTTGGCCAGTTCGCTTGCGCCAATCCGCTGGAAGTGGGGTCAAATATTGGCCACGAATTCACTCTGGCCCCTTATATCAGCGTACTGGAAGATCCCGGCCAACAACTTACCTTAGCTCAGGTGCAAAGCCCCGCCCTCGCCAGCCGCTTTCAAACCAGCCCGGCCGCCAAGAATGGCCAGGATTTGAATTTCGGCTTCACCCGCTCGGCCTGGTGGCTGCGCTTACATTTAAAAAATACCACCGAACAAGCGCAAAGCTATTTACTTGAAATCGCTTGGGCGCACCTGGAACAAATTCACTTTTATCAAGCCGATGAAAATCAAATCTATCCATTGCAGCGCGCTGGCAACGCTGTACCGTTTGTAGAATGGCCCTACCCTAACCGCTACCCGGTTTTCCCGGTAGACATGCCGGCCAGTGGCGAAAAAATCATTTATCTGCGGGTTCAAAGCACAGATCGCATGGAAATACCCGCCACGCTGTGGACGCGCAGCCAATTTCATGCCCACGAATTGTCTGACTACATGGTGCAAGCGGGCTTTTTTGGCCTGGCCCTGGCGCTGATTATTTTTAATTTGCTCTTATATATTACCCTGCGGCGCAGAAGTTATCTGTGGTACGTCATCTATAGCAGTTGCGCCGCGCTGACTTTGGCTTGCCATACTGGCCTGGCCAACGAATTACTGCAAGCTAACGGCGGACGCTGGACCACGCTCTCCACCCAGACTGGTTTGTCGCTCACAGCGGTGGGCTTGATACTATTTATGCGCCGTATGCTGGACACCAAAAAACACGTGCCCCGGCTGGATCGCTTGCTCAAGCTCATGGTGGGCGCTCACCTGATTGTTCCCGTGCTACTGACGATTTCTTTTTTTCACAGCATTATCTTTGCCATGATTTTGGATGCGGCGACGGTTTTACTGATCCTCATCACCAGCATCGCCTGCGCCCGCCTGCACCAGCGCGATGCCTGGTTTTTTGTCGCTTCGTTTGCCTTGATTGTTGCGACCATGCTGCCTTTCATTCTTCATGCCTTTAATTTGATACCCGGCGGCGCTTTCAGCCGGGATGGCTTGCAACTGGGTGCGGCGATTCAAATGTTGATTTTGGCCTGGGCGCTATTGGATCAATATTACATCATGCGGCGCGACAAGGCACTCGCTCAGGCTGCCAGCTGGCAGGCGCAACAGCGCCTGGTTGAACATCTCAGATCATCCGGCGATGAACTGGAACAACGGGTTGCACAAAGGACGGCCGAATTATCGGAAAACAATACCGCCCTGCTCCATACCCATCACGAATTACAAACCATCTGGCAGGCGGCCCAAACCTCACGCCAACAAGCCGAACAGGCCGAGCAACAGGCTGCGCTTTCCTTATCCGAATTACGCCAGGCCCAGGCGCAATTGGTGCAGTCAGAAAAAATGGCCGCACTGGGGCATTTAATCGCGGGCGTGGCCCACGAAATTAACACGCCGCTGGGTGCCATTAAGTCAAGTGGGCGCAATATTGCCGACAATATGATTCAAGCCTTGCACAAAGTCGCCAATTTACACCAATCCCTCGACGCGCAACAATTACCCCTGTTTTTGCAATTACTCGCCTATGCCAACGCCCCGGCACCCGTGCGCAGCACGCGCGAAGAACGCACGCTGGTACAGCAAACCACGCCACTGCTCGAAGCATTGGGTACACCCGCCGCGCGCCAACAGGCGAGCATGTTGGTGCAATTGCATGTCCACACCCATTACCAGGAATTTTCACCTTTCTTGTTAAATCACCAAGGCCGCCACATTTTGGATTGCGCCTACCAAATGAGCAATATTATCGGCAGCGCCAACAATATCAATTTAGCGGTGAGCCGGGTCGCCAAAATTATCTTTGCCTTGAAATCATTCTCCCAATTCGACCCGGCAAGCGTCATGGAAAGCACGCATTTACACGATGGCATCGAAACGGTATTGCGCATCTATCAAAGCCAATTTGGTCAAGGTGTCCATTTGATACGCGACTATGAAGATATTCCACCGCTACCATGCTTTGCCGACCAACTCAACCAGGTTTGGACCAATCTGATTCAAAATGCCCTGCATGCGATGAATTTTCAGGGTACGATTACCATCCGCATTGCCAAACATACGGACAAACACACGCAAACACAAGGTGATGTGGCCAGCGAGTTTGCCAGCGAGTTTGCCAGCATCAGCGTCAGCGATACCGGTGCGGGCATCCCGGCGGCTCTGCGCGATAAAATCTTCGACGCCTTTTTTACCACCAAACCCGCTGGCGAGGGGACGGGGCTTGGCCTTGACATCGTCAAGAAAATTATCGAGCAACACCATGGCCGTATAGAAGTGCATTCCGAACCCGGCCAGGGAAGCCGCTTCACCGTCTATTTACCTTACCGGCCAAGCTTGCCTGCCGATGGGAAAGCCGCATGAAGCCCCTCACCCAATTCCTGCTCAAGCTGCTGCTTTGGCTGCCAGCCATGCTAAGCGCTGGCCTTTGCCTGGCGCAAGCACCAGTTGCCAGCGTGGATTTACGCCATGACCAGGCGCAAATTCTCAACCGCTACTTTGAGGTAGTGGAAGATGCCAAGGCTAATTGGACCCTGGCCGATTTGCGCGCGCCCACGCTGGCCCGGCGTTTTCGGCAGGCTTCGATGAACGACAATGGTCTCAATTTTGGCTACAACCGCTCGGCCTGGTGGTTACGCATCAAACTACGTAACGATAGTGGGCGAACCGTGGAACGGGTATTGGAAATCGGTGAAGCCGCGCTGGGCAGTGTGCAGTTTTACCAGGCCATGCCGGATGGCAGCTTTGCCGTCACCGACACCGGCAGTTTGCGCCCCTTTTCCAGCCGGGTCTACCCGAATCGCCAATTCGTCTTCCCGCTGAGCCTGCCACCGCATAGCGAACAAGAACATTATTTGCGCATACAGTCACAGCATGCTTTATTGATCAGCGCAAAACTCTGGCGACCCGAAACCTTTCATCATGCGGAACGGATTGAATATTCGCTGCAGGCCGGCTATTTTGGCATGGTGTGCGCCATGGTCTTATTCAATCTATTACTGTTTTTTGCTTTGGGTGACAGCATCTACTTATCCTATGTCATCTTTGCCATGACTTTTGCAGTGAGCATGTCACTGCGCAATGGCTTGGCAATCGAATTTCTCCCCGCCCGGATGGCATCCTGGATCACCCCGATGTTAAGCCCCACCATCTCGCTGTCCGTGTGTGCATTATTGCAATTTATGCGCAGCATGCTGAATATGGCGACGCTTTTTCCGCGCCTGGATCGCTTGTGTCTGACCATGATTGTGATGGAAGCGAGCCTTGGCATCAGTTTTTTCTTTATTTTTGATGTGGTAATACACATTAACACCCACATTCACCTTGCCGTCATACTAACGATATTTGCCATCAGCATCACTTGCGCCCGTCATCGGATACGCTCGGCCCATTATTTTCTGGCGGCATTTTCTGCCCTCCTGTTGGGCGGCATACTGGTTAGCTTACGCGTTCTGGACTTGATACCGTCCAATGATTTTACGGCCCATGCCTTACAATTCGGTTCGG
Source organism: Janthinobacterium lividum (assembly GCA_945864765.1). Classification (GTDB taxonomy): domain Bacteria; phylum Pseudomonadota; class Gammaproteobacteria; order Burkholderiales; family Burkholderiaceae_D; genus CAMBDR01. The sequence continues at coordinate 6,260 of CAMBDR010000207.1, forward strand.
CGCTGGAGATGTTATTACTGGCCTTTGCCTTGGCCGACCGCTTAAACCTGATTCTGAAAGAAAAGGAAGATGCGCAAATTGAAGCACTCAGCGCGCAACAAAGCGTGCTCGATAATTTACGTGCGGCCGAAGCCTTGCTGGAACAACGGGTGGCAGAGCGTAGTCTGGCCTTGGCCGAAAGCAATCAATCGCTGGCGCAAGCCAATGAGGAACTCAACAGCGCCTACACCCATTCAGAAACGCTACGTCAGGCCGCAGAACAGGCGCGCCAGCATACCGACCAGGTCAGCCGGGATTTGCATCGCGCCCAGGAACAATTGATTCAGGCAGAAAAAATGGCCGCCCTCGGACAATTAATTTACCGGGTGGCGCAAGAAATTGATGGCCCCATTAGTACCATTAAAAAAGAGGGCCAAGATTTATCTCAAGCCTTGCACTTGGCACTGCAAGAGTTGCCCGGCGTATTGCGCAGCTTAAACCCGGAACAACAATTAAAAGTTCTGGAGCTAACACAACAAAAGGAACCCGGCTTGCCCACCATGCTGGCTGAGCATGCCGACGCAATCTTACCGATGTTAGCCTATGCCCGCACGATAGGTGTGAGTACCAAGCGCATTAATTTGGCCACTGAACGGGTCAACACAATTATCAAGTCGCTCAAGAATTTTGCCCGGTTTGATGGCAAACTGGATCAAATTGACTTACAAGCTGAAATTGACAGCTTGCTTGGTCATTTGGAAAGTGGCACAACCAAGCAGCACAACTAAAATACGGCGGGCGGTGCCTGCACCGGGAAATCAATCGTAAACACCGTTCCCTCACCCACGGTGGATGCCAGGTGTAATTGACCGCCAAGCGATTTGCGCACCAGATTTTCGACAATCGACATACCCAAACCCGTGCCGCCCTTGCCAATTTTGGTGCTAAAAAACGGTTCGCATAAACGTGCCAGAT
>CAMBDR010000208.1 GCA_945864765.1 Janthinobacterium lividum
TTTGAATACTTGCCGCCGGAGCCGGTAGACTTTGTGATTTGCGAAATGATTCATGTGGCCATGCTGCGTGAAAAGCAGGTGGAAGTGATTGAAACCTTCAAACAACGCTACCGCGCCCGCTTTGGCGATAAATTGCCGATTTTTATTCCGGAAGCCGTGATTATGGCAGTGCAACCACTGCAGCAAGATTTCGGTTTTGAAGGCTTTCAGGCCCCCATTGTGCAATTTCAGGATACCGCCGTATTTTCCCCCCGCACAGTAGAAATTGCCGCGCCGCAAGTGTATAGCATTCTGGATTTTACCCAGGACAACGACATGAAAATCCAGTGGCAAGGCCAGTTTACGATTGAGTGTGAAGGCTTGGTCAATTCGCTGCGCTTTGTCACCAAAAACATTTTGGCCGTGGTGCAAGAGCGCAACAGCACCATCGATTGGTTGAATCATTATATGTCGCTGCCCTTGAATCGACCGGTCATCGTGACTGCGGGCGATATCTTGCATATCGGCTTTGAGTACCGCGCAGGAGGTTCGATTCCTTCTTTGCAAAGTGCGATTGTGGCGCAAGTGGAACAACATCAACAACAAGAGCTTAGCGTTGAACGCAGCCGGGTGTATGCCTGAACCGGACGCATTGGCAACCATTATTGTTGCAAAAACTGGCGTGAACACAGGATAGCGCGCTATCCTGTGTACTTTATAGAACGACGCTACTAAAGAACTTCTCGTTGACGATACAAACGGCCCATATTCTGTTATGTTGGACGCACTATGCACTGAGCATCGATTATTAAGATCTGGTGCTGATCATTTACGCTACCCATCATTTACCGAACGGACCATCATGACCAAGCTTCCCCTACTTGATCTTGCTTTCTTCATTGCCGAATCCGAAGCCAGCCCAAAACACGTGGCAGGACTGCAAATTTGCAAACGACCGCCCAAGGCACGTACCAATTTTGCCCACAAGTTGTATGAAGAATTATTGACCCATACCGAGGTGCAATCGCCGTTTAACCGCATCATCCAGTTTTCCCTGACCGCCATGCCGCATTGGTTGGAAGCCGATAATGTGGATGTGAGCGAACACATTTTTTACCACAAGCTCGACCCCAAGAATAATACCCGCAAAGACTTGTATAAACTGGTTTCTGATTTGCACACGCCGATGTTGGATCGCTCGCGCCCCTTGTGGGAAGTGCATGTGATCGACGGACTGGAAAATGGCCGCTTTGCCCTGTATCAAAAAATCCACCATGCGTATGCGGATGGCATTACGCTCACACGTTGGACCGCGAAGTGGTTATCCGCCTCGCCCGATAACATGGATTTAAACCCCGTATGGACGCACGGGCGCAGCCGCCACGGCGATGAAGACCAGCGCGCTTTACGACTGGAGATTTTGCAACAATTATTAGGCGACATTAAAGGCATGGGCGCACGCTTTTTGGGCATGGGGCGCTTGGCCACGATGATGTTGCTGGAAAGCGTGCGCCTGACCAAGAACGCGATTGCCTTGCCCTTTATCGCCAGCAGCCACACGCCGTTGACAGGGCAAGTCACCGCCGGACGGCAATTTGCCACCACCAAAATTTCAATGGAACGAATTAATGCGATACGGGAAGTGACCCGTTCTTCGCTCAACCACGTTGCCTTAACCTGTCTGGACGGTGCCTTGCATCGTTATCTGGAAGATCAGGGGGTCAACCTCAAGCAACCGATTACGATTCAAATGCCGGTGAATTTGCGCGTGGAAGGTGACACCTCGGCGGGCAATAAAATCGGCATTATCCTGGTCGAACTCTCACCGCCAACCGATGACCCGTATATTCGCCTGCGCAATATCGGTTACTCGCTGCGCAATGTGCGCGCCATGGTCGATAGCGTGGCACCGGCCGCGATTGAATCCTACACTTTGGTGATGGGTATTATGGGGCAAATTGGTGAAATGCTGCATCTTTCCGACCGCATGCCCCCCATGGGTAATACTTTGGTGTCAAATGTACCGGGCCCCAACAAGCATTTATACATCAAGGGGGCCAAGCTGGAAGAAATGCACCCCATTTCCGCCTTGCCGCCCTCGAATCTGCTCAATATTACCCTGTTCAGCTATGCGGGCGATTTATACTTTGGCTTGATCGCGACCGATGAATTGCCCAATCTGGATCGCCTGACCGATTATGTGCTGGCGGCCTTTGATGAGTTGGAAGAAACCGTGAGCGAAGCACAGATCAGCAGAGAATAGCGGTACAGCAGGCCCGGCCCATCCAGCTCAGTCTGCCAGGTGAGTGGGCGGGGCTGATGTTCAGGGCGGCATTGCTGACCACGCCCTGCCGCGCCCCGCGTGCTTGGCTGCGTACAGGCATTGATCAGCATGTTGCAGCAACCCGTCTATACTGTACTTTTGCTTGGCTACTGAATTTATTAACTGATTATCCACTGCGGTGCCGATACCCACGCTGATCGTGACAATGTTGGCACAATCGGATGTGGCATGCGCAATATGCAGTTGGCGCACGGCGGCTTCAACCTTGCACCCCAGATCCATTGCGGCATCGTGCCCGGTTTCCGGTAACAAGCAAACAAATTCCTCCCCGCCATAACGCGCGACCAAATCAAAAGGGCGGTTTAAGGTTTGCTGCAAACACAATGCAATTTGGCGCAGGCAATGGTCTCCTGCCTGATGGCCATAGTAATCGTTATAGCGTTTAAAGTAATCCACATCCACCATCAGCAAGGACAGCGCCAAATTATTGCGCTGGTGGCGTCGCCATTCCTGTTCCAGTCGTTCATCAAAAAAGCGCCGATTGGCAACCATGGTGAGGCCGTCGATAAACGCCATTTTTCGCAATACATCAGTTTGGAATTTGAGCGCCAAATGGACTTTTACCCGCGATTTGACCGTCGTTGCAATGAAGGGCTTGGTGATAAAATCCACCCCGCCCGCATCCCAGCAGCGGGTTTCGGCTTCTGCCCCGCTATGACCGGTAATAAAAATGATGGGAATATCGCGTAACTCGGGAACCAGCTTCATTTCGCGTGAGACTTCAGTGCCATCCATATCCGGCATTTCCACATCGAGCAAGACCAGGTCGGGTTGATTTTTACGACAAAGCTCCAGGGCCTGCTTACCCGATGTCGCCATAAATACCTCATGATCGCTGGCAAAGATGGCATACAGGGTACGTAACACCATGGGTTGATCATCTACCAGTAAAATCTGCGGGCGTCTGGTATGCCCTGCCAGTGCAAAGGGATTGTTCCATTCAGGCATGAGAAGCTCCATCCAATAGCGTTAACAAGCGCTGACAGGTTTGTGCAGCGGCTGAAAAATCAAACTGATCAATCTCTTGCTGCAATTGTTGCGCCAAGTCAGGGGAGAATGCCAACAAGCTTGCTTGCAATGTCTGGTGTTGGTCAAGTGCTGCCATATTCGACGTTTGTAAGGATTCAATCAAGCCCAGCAAGGCTGCCCGGTTCAGCCCAAGGGAGGCGGCTGATTCGGTTGGTTCGGATGGTTCGGATGATCTTGCCAACACAGCCTGATCCCAAGCCGCAATAATACTGCCAAGGACGGCGACTTTTTGCGCCAGTTGCTGCGCCAACTGATTGAAATCGTTTTCCAGTACCGTGATTGATTGACTATTTTGCATCTTGCTTTCCAGTGCTAACACTTGGCGCGATAACCGTCTGGCACCGATGATTGCTGCCGAGGTTTTGAGTGTGTGCAACACCAACGCCAGTTCATCAAGCTTTCTCGTGTCGAATAGTACCGGAATATGTTGCGATAAATGCCCTGCATCCTTGCAAAACAAGTGTAAACCAGTGCGTAATAGCGGCAGATTATGATTTAAATTACCCAAAGCGAAGGCCAATTCAAACTCATGTTGCGCCGCCATTTGCCAGATCGCCGCAGGCAAGGGCAGCTCTGGCGTGCTGGCAGCATGCGCTTGGCTTAATTCAGGCATGACAACAGGTAGTTGCCTGAGATGGCGTCGAATCACTTCTACCAATTGCGCGATGACAAATGGCTTGCCAATATGATCATTCATGCCTGCCCGGATACAGTCGTCATAATCCGATGCCAATACATTGGCGGTCATGGCAATAATCGGTAAATCCGCCGGACTGGTATGCTGGCGTAGCAACCGGGTTGCGGTATAACCATCCATCACTGGCATTTGGATATCCATCAATACCAGGTCAAAGTTGTGTTGGGAAGCTGTCAGGATGTCCAGTGCAATTTGCCCATGATCGGCCAGCATGACCAGCGCCCCTTCGTTGGCGAGTAATTCTTGCGCCACCTGTTGATTTAAGAGATTATCTTCCACCACCAGCAAGCGCACGCCCACCAGGCGCTGGTGGCGAACCGGGCTGATCACATCGCTCACGCCATCCCGGCCCATATCGATTGCGCCAAGCGCATCGCATAAGGCCGCCGTGGTGACAGGCTTAAACAAAAAGCCATCCAGTGCCATGGCATCGTGTTTGTTGCGTTCTTCCAGCAAAGCACGCGCATGCGCGGTTACCATCACCACAATTGGCAGCTTATCGTGTTGTGACTGCTTGCGAATTTGGCGCGCCGTTTCCCAGCCGTCCATTTCTGGCATCAGCCAATCGATTAATATTAATTCGTAAGGTGTGCCCGCCGCCGCACTTTCCTGCAAACGGTTCAAGGCTTCGGGGCCACTGCTAGCCGAATCCACTGTCCAGCCCAGCGAGCTTGCCATGCTGCACAGGCTTTCCCGCGCCAACTGATTGTCATCGACCACAAGTGTGTGCAAAACGCGTGGCCACGGTTGCACAGGCGCTTGCGCTACCAGCGCCGATGTGGGCACCAGTGATGGCATGGCGGCATCCGGTATTTTAAATTGGATGGAAAAATAAAATCGGCTGCCTTTGCCCGGTTCGCTTTCCACTTGCAACTTGCCACCCATTAATTGCACCAGACGTTGGCTGATCGCCAAGCCGAGTCCGGTTCCACCAAAACGGCGGGTGGTCGATGTTTCGGCCTGCGAAAAACCGGTAAAGATATGATCCAATTGATCCTTGGTAATGCCAATCCCGCTGTCTTTGACTTCAAATGCAATCTCGCAGATGGTATCGGGCGCGTCGGATTCGCGCTCTGGCACATCACTGTTGCTTGACGGGCGCAACTGTACCGTGAGCACAACTTCCCCATGCTCGGTGAATTTAATCGCATTACCACTTAAGTTCAGTAAAATTTGCCGCAAACGCAAGGAGTCGCCGTAGACATACGCAGGTAGATCAGGGTCGATATCAAACAAAACTTCAATTGATTTATTGCCAACACTAGCCGACAAAATCACGCCCAAATCGCGCAGCAAATGGTCGAGCCGGAACGGGTGCAGGTCGAGCGTCATTTTACCGGCTTCCACTTTGGAAAAGTCCAAAATGTCATTGATAATACCGAGTAAGGTATTGGTCGCGGTTTGCACCTTGTTCAAGTAATCCTGTTGTTTTGCGTTTAGCGGGGTGTGTTCCAGTAATTGCAACATCCCCAACATCGCATTCATCGGCGTGCGGATTTCATGGCTCATATTGGCCAGGAATTGGCTTTTGAATGAACTGGCAGCTTCCGCCTGGGCGGTGCGCAAATTCAATTCGTCATTGAGCTTTTCAATTTTGGTCTGGCCCTGTTGCAAGGTGATCACATCTTCTATCCGCTGCTTCATCTGGCGCACCAGGCGTGCCCCGAGTATCGTCAAAATCATGATCAATAACATCGATACCACCAGGTGGCGCAGCGCATCAGCTTGCCAGGGTGCAATCATGTCATGCACACTATAGGCGGCAACCACGATGACCGGATATCGTTTTAAATGACGATAACTATACAGGCGTTCTTCACCATCATAACGGGATTGGGCACGGAATTGCCCTTGCCTTTCCTTTAGTAAATCTTTTGAAAATGATACTTCAACGGTCTTCAATTGCGCTGCGGTCCCGCCTTTGGGGGAGTGCCGTACCAGGGTCACGCCGTCGTCGCGGTAGAGGGCCAGGCTGCCACGATTACCTAAATTGACCGTTTTAAAAAAGTCTTGAAAATAAGATAAATTGACGACTGACGCAATGCCACCGCCAAAGGATGCATCGGGCTTGTTCCAGCGATGCGACAGAGAAATGGCCCATTCCCCAGTGGATTTGCGCTGGATTGGCTGACCAATGTAGAGAATTTTGTCAGGGTGATCACGGTGATGCGCAAAATATTCCCGATTCGCGTAGTTCAGTTTGCCTGCGTCGGTGTTAGTAAAGGAGCCATTCAAGTAACTACCTTGCGCATCAAATACGGATACTGCCGCGATTCGTGGTGAATTTTTCACTACCGCAAGCAAAGACAGGTGGATGCCAGCCTTTGTATTGGCCTCCAGTGGGCCCGACTCCATGATTGCCACATTGCTTGCCAATAAGGAGTCAGCCAATTCGAAGGTGGCTTCGGTTTGCTCGGCAATCAACCGTGACAGATCGTTCAATTTTTCGCTCGATTCGCGCAGGGTGCTTTGATAGCTGTTGATACTACGCCAGCCATCGAGTAATAGAATCGTCAGCGCAACCGCAACCACGCCCAAGATGGCATTGCGCACCTGAGCAGGGAAATGTGGGGCGAAAATTTGACGGTACGGGGGGAAATCATGCATCACGGGCTCCCGGATCGGTAGGTAAAGCTGTGCCGGGTATGAATGCCAGCACGGCTCAGATAAAGTATTGTGCCATGAATAGCGCCAAAAAAGCCGTGCAATTTTTAAACATCAATGAAATTGGCTGGCAGCAATGGCTTTGAGTGCGCCGATGCCATTTATAATGACAGCATCGAGCGGAGCCATTATGAAATTGATGCGGTGGATGTGGATACTCTTGTTTTGCAGCTTGGGGCCAGCGTGGGGCGGCGGCGTTGCCACGACTGCTGATTTTGCTTTCGCCGAACCGCAGTTTGAAACCGTGGGCGATAACGACGTGATCCCCGAAGGCGCTGCGATTGCATTGGCACAAGACGCACGTGGTTTGCTCTGGATCGGCACCGAAAAAGGCTTGGTGCAATATGACGGCTATCGTTTTCGGAAATTTCTGCATACCAAAGACGCGCCCGGTTCGCTGGCGGGCAACTTTGTCCGCAGTTTATGGGCCGCGCCGGACGGCCGGGTTTGGGTCGGCACTGCCAGCGATGGGGTCTCGGTATTTGATCCCGGCACCGAAC
>CAMBDR010000209.1 GCA_945864765.1 Janthinobacterium lividum
GTCGCCATCCATCAAGTCCACTGCTTCCCGGGTCACTTCGGGAAAGGTATCACCCTCGGCACCAATGGCTGCATACAATACGCTACGTTGCGGATGGGTGCGAATCTGTTCTGCCTTGGCATACCCGGCATCAACAAAGCGCTGCGCCAGGCTATGATCATTACTCATGTGCAATAATTGATTGCGGCGGAACAAATACACCCGGGTATCACCCAAATGCGCCCACAAGGCGCAGCGGTTGATTTGATCAATCACCAAGGCCGCAACGGTGGCACTCATACTGCGGCGTTTATCACTAAATTTCTTGTTTTGCGCCACTTTGATGATGGCACAATCAATATACGAGCGCAAAGCACGCGCACCAAACGAGGCTTCGCGCATGAATTGCGCCAAAATCGTCTCGACCACCAATTTGGCGGCGACATCCCCACCGGAATGCCCACCCGTCCCGTCGGACATGACAAAACACGTTAAACCGTCTTGCGAAGCGCAACCAAGTGCATCCTGATTGGATGGCCGATGCCCCAGAGCCGAAACTTGCGCCTGACTCAGATTCATATGCACTTGATTACTCACCGCCGACTTTTCATCCATGCTTGCTGCCACCTTTGTTGCGTTCAATTTCATTTTCATAGGCGTTTAAAAAGTCTTTGCCAAACAAGGTTTGGAAATCATCTTTTGCCTCTAAAGAAATACCACGAAACTGTTCCGCGTACATTTCCCAAAGCTGGGCTTTGGGGCGGGCGGCAATCATTTTGTCCATAAAACCGGGGGCGGGCAAACGGCGCTCAAAATTCACTGGATGCAAGCGTTTGAGCATGGCATCCATGGCGGCGCGCATCCCCGCCACCACGCCCAATTGATGCGCATGCAAATCAGAAAAGGCATCGACCAAGGCTTCATCGGGCGTCATAAAACCGGGCATTTTCTTGCGCAACATTTGAATCAGGACCGTTTGGCTGTCAGGGAAAAATTTAAGCGGATTATTTTTACGCAAGACCACCATGGTCACTTCGGCCTTCACTTCACGTTTGACCAAGGCGCGCAAAGCGATTAAATCCATGGTGCCCTTGATCGACGCGGCCACCAATTTACCCAGGGTTTCCATTAATTCCGGCGTCAAACCCGAGGAAATGGGAATATTCCCGATACCAGCGCCATCCAAAAAGGCTTGCAACAGAGCTTGCGTATCGGCATGTTCATGAACTTCATGCACCACGCCTTCGGCCAATGTCTCTGCCGCTGGCGTTACCCTGGCACTCGCATCCTGGGTGCCCTCGGTGGCTTCAACTGCCAGGCGATACAAACCAATTAGCACTTGATCACCAACATGAATCGGATAATCGCGCTCGGCTTCGATTTCTTGCCCATTAATTGAAATTGGGTTGGCCTGACTCAAATTCACCAACATATGGTTTTGACCATCACTCCACACCGCAGCCTGGGTGCGCGAGACATAATGCTTCGCATCGGGCAACACCAAAAAATTATCTTCGCTTCGACCTATCGTTTGACGTTCAGGCCCAAACACCGCAGCCAACTCCGACGATGGCGCTTCATCATTATATGAGACGACAGCAATTTTAATCATTACACAGCACTCCGAAAAACAATGGCCATTCAGCCAAGCATAAATGATGAGGGACAGCTTCAATTAGCAAACACAAAGCAAACATCAATGCGCTTGAACCACAAGCCTTGGCAATATCAACAAAAAACCGCCATGCTCAACACAGACGAAACCACCTTGCATTTTAACGTCTGTTACCTCTTCCTGCGCAATAATCGCCGTTTCAATAGACTTTTTCCTGCTGACTGGCTCTTCTGTGCATCATTTTCAACAAAAAATATTGAAGACAATTTCTTGAATAAGAGCGTAATTTTGTATCGATGGCTGAGCAAATTGCCAAATAGTGATTAATTTGGATTATTTTTATACATTTTAGTTCACACCAGATCCATATCGTCGATGTGAAGTTGATTTGATGATGGCACAATATGCCCACCCTCAGAGTGTTGTTATTTTTTCACGCTGGATATACAATTTATCGCATTCTTGCTGACAATGATTCAAAATAGCAGCACACAATTCGACTTTTTGATCGCCTTGATCGTCTTTCTTCAGGAAAAGCCATGTCACAACCTAATTTGTCGCGCCGTAACACGCTCACACTGTTACTTTGCAGCGCCCTGCTGCAAGCCTTGCCACTGGCCCGGGCTGCCAACAACCCCATCGCCATCGGCACTGGCGGTGCGGTGGCCAGCATTAGCCAGCCCGCCTCCGAGGCGGCGATCACGATCTTAAATCAGGGGGGCAATGCGATTGACGCCGCTGTTGCTGCGGCTGCAACCCTGGGGGTATCTGATCCGTTTAGTTGCGGCATTGGTGGCGGCGGCTTCATGATGATTTATTTGGCCAAAGATAAGCGCATCATCAGTATTGACCACCGCGAAACCGCGCCAAGCAGCTTCAATGCCAGCGTATTTCAGGATCAAGGTAAAGAAATCGGGCGCGACGAAGTCGTGGCCAGTGGTGCCGCCGTGGGCGTACCCGGCACAGTACGTGGCTGGCATGAAGCCTTAAGCCGCTATGGCAAGCTTTCTTTCAAGCAGGTCTTGGCACCAGCGATTAAATTCGCTGACAAAGGTTTTGTGGTGACAGAAAATTTCTATCATTATAATCAGGCCAACGAACGCAAATTCGCCCGGTTTACCACGGCCAGCGAACTCTATATGAAAGATGGCAAGGCTTTACCTGTTGGCAGCCTGTTGCGCAACCCCGGCATGGCGCGCGCCTACCGCGAAATTGGCGAATACGGTGTGCGCCACTTTTACGAAGGTAAGCTGGGCCAGGCCATCGTCAATGCCACCCTCAACCCGCCAGTTGCCCCTGGCGTCAAAGTGCGCCCCGGCTTTTTGAGCATGAGCGACCTGGCCAATTATGAGGCGCGCATTCGCTTACCCGTCCACAGCACCTACCGTGGTTACGATGTGTATGGCATGAGTTTGCCCAGTAGTGGCGGCGTAACCGTGGGCGAAGCCTTGAATATTCTGGAAGGCTTTGATTTATCCGGCATGCCCAAAGCCGCAGCCGAACATTTGTATCTGGAAGCCTCGCGTCTGGCTTATGCCGACCGTAACGCCTATTTGGCCGACCCGGAATTTGTCGATGTGCCGCTGCAAGGCCTGCTCAGTAAAGCCTATGCTGCCCAGCGGCGTAAGTTGATCGACCCGGCTCATGCCAGCACCCAGGCCCAAGCGGGCGACCCTTACCCGTTTCAGCAAGATCCAAGCTATCCGCTACGCCCCACCAACAAGGTCGCCCTGCTCAGCGAAAGCCCGCATACCACCCATCTGACGGTTTCCGACAAGGACGGCAATGTCGTCTCCTACACGTTTACCATTGAAAGCTGGGGCGGCAGCGGTATCGTCGTACCTGGTTATGGTTTTATCCTGAACAATGAAATGACGGATTTCGATTTTTCCGGCCCTCACCCGAATGTGCCGGAAGCGGGCAAACGTCCGCGCAGCAGTATGTCGCCCACAATTGTGTTAAAAGATGGCAAACCTGCCTTCACCCTTGGCAGCCCCGGCGGTTCCACCATTATCACCACGGTATTGCAAACCATCGTCAACCATATCGATTTACGCATGCCGCTCGATCAGGCTTTGGCGGCACCGCGCATGTCACAGCGCAATGGCGCACAAACTCAGGTGGAACCGGGCTTTCTTGACAGCCCATCAGGTCAGGCATTGAGCAAACTGGGGCATCAATGGCGCGATGGCGGCTGGGAAATCGGTGCCGCCAGCGCCCTGTGGTTCAACCCGGACGGCAGCGTTACCGCCATCAGCGAACCCAAGCGCCACGGCGTGGGTAGCGCGATGGTACAAAAGCCCAAACCCTGAGCAATCCAATCCGTGCAACCTGTTTAACCTGTTCAACCTGTTCAACCCGGCAGTACACGCTGCCGGGTTTGGTTCCGCCGACCATGTTATCCACATCCCCATCCTATATCGGACGCTTCGCGCCCTCCCCCACTGGCCCCTTGCATATCGGCTCGCTGGTAGCGGCACTGGCCAGTTTTCTGGATGCCAAAGTACACCAGGGCCAATGGTTGGTGCGAATTGAAGATGTGGATGAAACCCGCAGCGTGCCCGGTGCGGATCAACAAATTCTGGCTGCTTTACAGCAATTAGGCATGCAGTGGGATGGCGAGGTAGTCCGGCAAAGCCAACGCAAGCAGCGATACCAACAGGCGGCACAGCAAATTGCGGCCCATTGCTACGGCTGCGCCTGCAGCCGCCGCGAAATCGCCGATTCCAGCATTGGCCTGGCCAGCGATGGCGCAACCATTTACCCCGGCACCTGTCGCCATGGCATTGCCGCCGGACGCACTGCGCGCACCCAACGCCTGCGCGTACCCGAGCTGGCGGAGGCGCAAATCGATTTTTTTGATCGCCGCTTAGGTCCGCTCAGCCAAAACTTGGCCACCGAAGTGGGTGACTTTGTGCTGCAACGCGCCGATGGATTTTGGTCGTATCAAATCGCAGTGGTGGTGGATGATGCCGCCCAAGGGGTGACCGATGTGGTGCGCGGCGAAGATTTGCTCGACTCCAGCGCACGGCAAATTTATTTGCAGCGGCTGTTGCACTACCCGACACCGCGCTACTTGCATATTCCGGTGCTGCGCAATCACCTGGGTGAAAAACTCTCCAAACAAACGGGCGCACCAGCGCTGGATTTAACTCGCCCACTGGCCATGCTGGAACAAGCGGCGCACCATCTCGATCTGGCGCTACCGTCGTGTAGCCACAGCCAACAATTTTGGCCGCTCGCCATTCAAGCATGGCAACGCCAACTGGCCCATTTCATCAAGCCATCCGGCATGCCGGAATAACCATCCCGACGGTTCGACGGTTCGACGATTCGACGGTTCGACGATTCGACGGTTCGACGGTTCGACGGTTCGACTATTCTTGCGCCTTGGGGACACCGCCCAACAACACCGCCAACTGGCGCGCGGGCTTGGTCACCGATTTATTCACATTCGCAGCGGGTTTGGATTGACTCGACACACTTGGCTCATACGGCTTTAAAAACCATGGATCGATTTTCTCGCGCCGCGCATACGGTGTACGCGCCGCCGCCGCCGTGTGCGAATGCGAGCTGACATAGGCAGGAGCGGATTCTTCGCGCCGTGGCCGCCGCACCGGGGTAAACTCGGGCACCACCGCCTTGGTAATTTGGGTTTTGATCAGTTTTTCGATATCTTGCAACAAGCGCTCATCTTTGCCGCTATAAATCGACAAGGCATCACCCGAAGCACCCGCCCGACCGGTACGACCGATGCGATGCACATAGTCTTCCGCGCTATAGGGCAAATCAAAATTAATTACGCAGGGTAATTCGGCAATATCCAAACCACGCGCAGCCACATCGGTCGCCACCAACACATCGACCTCACCTTTTTTAAAAGCATCGAGTGCGGCAATACGCTCTTGCTGGGTTTTATCGCCATGAATGGCGAGTGCCTTAATCCCTTCCTGTTCCAGTTGCCGCGCCAGCTTGGAAGCGCCGATCTTGGTATTGGAAAACACCAGCACCTGCTTCAAGTCGCGGCTGCGGATCAGGTGCGAAACCAGATCGCGCTTATCCTCTTCATCCACCTTATACACCAACTGCGTGACCTTATCGGCGGTGGCATTGCTGCGCGCGACTTCAATCGTCACCGGATTGGTCAGAAAACTGGCTGCCAGCTTCTTAATTTCAGGTGAAAACGTCGCGGAAAACATCAAATTTTGCCGCTGTTTGGGCAACAGATTAATGATGCGCTGCAAATCAGGCAAAAAGCCCATATCCAGCATGCGATCCGCTTCATCCATCACCAGAATTTGGGTTTGGCCAAGGTTCACGGTTTTTTGCTGCACATGATCGAGCAAACGTCCGGGCGTACCAATCACAATTTCGATGCCACCCAATAAAGCCTGGGTTTGCGGTGCCATATCCATACCGCCAAACACCACGGTCGAGCGTAGCGGCGTATGACGCGAATAGGCTTTGACGTTTTCCGCCACCTGAATTGCCAACTCACGCGTGGGCGTGAGTATCAAGGCGCGCACCGGGTGGCGCGCGGGCGACATGCTGGTACTGGCATGCGCCAGCAACAATTGAATAATGGGCAAAGAAAAGCTGGCGGTTTTACCCGTGCCCGTTTGCGCCGCCCCCATCACATCGCGCCCCTGCAATACAATCGGGATCGCTTGCGCTTGAATTGGCGTCGGATGGATATAGCCCTGATCGGTCAGAGCCCGTAAAATCTCGGGAGCCAAACCAAAATCGGCAAATCGAACAGCTTCAGAATTAGAGTCGGACATAGGCTTTCTATACAAATGTTCAAACAGTGTGCTACAACGGCTAGCGGAATGATCTGATCAAAAAACCCCAAAATCGGATCAGGACGGTCAACAATACCCTCCATTATAACAAGTTGTATAGAATTAGTGTAATTTAGCATAATTCAAACCAATTTATGCCGCGACCGCCCCCACAAATTACCCAAGAGCAATCAAATTCACCTTGGCACAACAGGGCTTGTGGTCAAATGGGTGGCCAAATCACGCAAAAAATGGACGGTAATCGCAAAGGCGGGTAAGATGAAGAGTTCAAAAATGCTGCGAGAATGCAACAAACATGCAGCGTGAAAATATATGGCAAGACAATTCTTCGATGATATTTCGGCCAGGGAGCTTAAAAATGAAACAATTATGGTACGTTTTACCACTCGCCATCAGCTTGGCTACGGTTTATGGCAAGGCTCAGGCGCAGCAAACCAGCGATGAAGAGGAATTGGCCACCGCGTATGGCGACAAAACCTTTGTCAGCATCGCCACGGGCAGCAAACAAAGCGTTAATCGTGCGCCCTCCACCGCCACCGTCATCACCGCGCGGGAGATTCAAGCCATGGCGGCGACCGATTTGCGCCAGGTGCTGGAGAGCGTGCCGGGTTTGCATGTGACTGTCTCGCCGATTACTTATACCCCGCTATTTTATTTTCGTGGTATTGGCTCAGCCTACAACCCGGAAGTATTGATTTTGGTCAATGGCAAAAAAATTAACGCTAATTTTCGCGGCAGCCCCACCTTGACCTTGGGCAGCTTCCCCTTGGAAAACATTGCGCGCATCGAAGTCATTCGTGGGCCGGGGTCGGC
>CAMBDR010000210.1 GCA_945864765.1 Janthinobacterium lividum
TAAACGATTGAGCGCCCCTTTGCATGAAGAACTGGCTTTTGTCGGCAAAATTGTCGGCATGCGCTTGAGTGCGCTGGAAAATTCCGTGCGCCTGAAATCGATGGACAATGTGCGGCAAAGGCTACAACGCCTGACCGAAAAAATGCGCCATACCAGCGACATTCATTTTGCATTTCGTCATCTGCAAACCGATTTTTTGGACCTGGCCAATGCGTCGGGTAGTTATATTGTGTTTGGTGAGCAAAGCCACGCCATTGGCGAGGTGCCCCCCGAGGCTGATTTGCTGGCCCTGGTGGCGTGGCTCAAGCAGCAGGAAATGAAAGACGGGGTTTTTATTACCGACAGCCTGTCCACCGCCTACCCGCCTGCCAAGGCGTATGCGCAACTGGCTTCAGGCTTGTTGGTGGTGGCGCTGGATGCGGATAATAATAACTTCATTCTTTGGTTTCGCCCTGAAACGCTACGCACCATTCCCTGGGGCGGCAGCCCGTATGCGAATGTGGTTGCCGATGAACTGGGGCCACGGATTGATCCGCGCCGTTCTTTTGCGGTGTGGATGGAAACGGCAGGCGGTTTTTCTGAACCCTGGTTGAGTTCAACCGTCGATGCGGTGACCATGTTTTCTTTTGCGGTGGTGCAATTGCTGATGCAACAGGTGCGGCAAGAGGTGGCGGTGGCGGTGGCGGCGAATCAAGTCAAGACCGAATTTGTGTCCACCGTGAGTCATGAATTGCGCACCCCGCTCACTTCGATTAGCGGTGCGCTTGGGCTGGTGTTGGGTGGCGTGCTGGGCGCGGTGCCACAGCAGATGAAAGCGGTGCTGGATATCGCCCATCGCAATGCGCTACGGCTGTCGCATTTGATCAATGATTTGCTGGATATCGAAAAAATCGTGGCGGGAAAAATGCGCCTGGAGAACCAGATGCAGCCGCTCATGCCGCTCATCGAGCAATCGCTGGAATCAATCAAGGCGTATGGCGAAAAATATCAGGTCAGTTTCGTTTTGCTCGCGGGCGAGGTGCAGGCGCAGGCGCAGCGGGAGCCGATACAGGTTTGCGTGGATGGCAACCGCCTGCAACAGGTGTTGGTCAATTTGCTGTCGAACGCGGCCAAGTTTTCGCCCTCGGGCGCACAGGTGCAACTTGAAGTGACGCAGTTTGAATTGCGGGTGCGGGTGAGCGTGATCGACCATGGCGCGGGCATTCCACCTGAATTTCGTGGCCGCATTTTCCAAAAATTCTCGCAAGCCGATGTCTCCAATACCCGCGCCAAGGGCGGCACCGGTTTGGGGCTGGCGATTAGCCGGGAGTTGATTGAAGCGATGGGTGGCACGATTGATTATGACTCGGTGCCGGGCCAGGGTTCGCGCTTTTATTTTGAGTTGCCAGTTTGGGGCGGGGTCAATCAGGCGCAACCGATGTAGTAGCAAGACTGGCAGCAGGAATAAGCACAGCGGCAGCGTCGGCGGCATCACTCATTTCGGGCGGTGGGGTGCGGGCAAACACCAAATTGCTCACGCGGCTGGCACCGTAGCGTTTTAACAGGTGGGCCAATTCATTTAAGGTGGCCCCGGTGGTCATCACATCATCAATCAAGGCCACATGTTGCCCGGCAACTTCGTCGTGCGCGTCGCCCGCCAGTGCGAACGCGCCTTGCACGTTACGGCTGCGCGCCTTGATGTGCAGCAGCGATTGCGCCTGTGTGTCACGCAAGCGTATCAAGGCGCGCGGCAGCACGGGTAGCCCTAAGCCGCGTGCCAGCGGTTTGGCAATTTCCAGCGCCTGATTAAAACCACGTTCTTGCAAGCGTTGGCGGCTTAATGGCACCGGTAGCAAGCGCGTCGGCAGGGCGGGCAAATGGCGGGTTTGCAATACCGCGTCCAGCATCATGTTGGCAAACAGCGCGGCGTGGTTGAGCTGGTGGCCAAATTTGAGCGCCCACACCAAATGATCAAACGGCGCTTCGTAATCGACCGCCACCACGGTGTCATCATAAGCGGGTTCGGTTTGCAGGCAGTGCTGGCAGCGTAGCAAATCACCGGGCAAACCGCATTGCAAACAGCGCGCCCGTGGTGCTGGCAGATAGCGCGCGCGGCAATAGCCACACATTGGCTCGGGGCCAGGGTGCTGGCATAGAGCGCAATGGCCCGGCAAGAGCCAATGCCCGAGGCGGGATAAATGCTGGAATACGGGGCGCATCATGGTTAGAAATCGTAAAAATCCGGCAAAATTGGTGACGACAGTGAAATGGGTGAAGCTGGTAAAAGAAAACGGTAAAATCAACTGCCAAGCCTTAAAACCGCGCGTTGGTATGCAGGCGCTGCCAAATGCGCTCACGCAAGCCTTGCGCCGCCGGCTGTTCCAGGTAGGGAATATGCAGCGCTCTTTTGCGTCGGGAGCCACCCTGGGTATCGGCTTGCAGGGTTTGAATCCCCAGGCGGCGGTCGATCGGGGTACTCACGAGGCGTAGTGCTTGCAGGCGCGAGGTGGCAACAATCACCCAGCGCTTACGAAATACCCCGCTGCGAAAGAGTAAAATCTCGCCACTTTCCGCATAGCCCGCAAAGCCTTGCCATGCCAGCGCGTGTGCCACCAACCCCGCCATCAGCAAGACCAGTGCCAGCACCAAAAGCGGCCAGGGCAAGCGCCACGCGAGCGCGTGGTTCAGCCAAAACAAGCCCGCAATGGCGGGCAGCAACCAGCGCGCCTGCCCCAGCAAACGGCGCTTGGCCGCTGCTGGCAAGCGTTGCCATTGCAATTGATCCCACTCCAGCCGGGGCAAACACAGCCGCAGCAAGGCTTGCGCCTGTTCCATGGTGGCGATGGGGGCCAGTTCGGTGAAATTGCTATCGGCCCCGAATTTGTCGTGTCGATCATGATGATTGCTGCCCACTACCGTAACGGCCAGACGGCAGCGCCGAAAGCGCCGATGCAGCCAGCTTTCTTCCAACAGCCAGTGTTGCAGGCGCGGCAGGCGGGCGCTGGTGCGCACTTGCGTGCCCAGGCCATGCTGGGCCAGCAGTCGTTCGCCTTCCAGCTCCAGCGTGAAGCCTTTATAGCGTAACAAGGCTAACACGACCGAGAGCACGCGCAGCAAAATAAAAATCCCGGCCAACCCGATAAGAATCACCAAGGTTAGCCGGAAATAATGATGCAGCGCGATTTGATCCGCCATCATCTGCTGCAAGTTGTGGCCGGTGCCAGTTATTTTGTGGGCAAAAAAATTGCGCAACACGTCCTTTTGCATGGCGGCACCAAACAGGGCCAGGGTGACCACGGTGCCCCGGTTCGAGATCAGGCCCAGGCGTAAAATTTCGGCGAGTGGCAATTGATGCAGCACCCGAGTGGGTGGCAAATTGGCTGAGGCACCCGGGTTAAGCAGGGTGTGGCGACCACGCAAGATGGCTTCCAATTCGGTTGCGGCGGCGGTGCTGACAACCCGCATCACCGCTTCGGGCTTTTTGCCGGAAGCCGATTCAAGGCGCAATTCGGTGACACCCAAAAAGCGGTGCAGAAATTTGCGCCGTTGGCTTACGTTCTGGATGCGCGCCAGCGGAATATGGCGCAACGTGCGATCAAGCACGCCGTCGCGAATGAGCAATTCATCCGCGCTGATCTGGTAGCGATACAGCCATGCGCGCAGCCCGACCCACAGATAGATGGGCACGATAATCACCAAGGCCCATAACGCCCACTGGTTTTGGTTTTGGCCCAGCACCAGTAAGCCGAACAGGGGGAACAGCAATTTGGGGGTGAGGCTGGCGAAATAAAACACCCACGACAGCGGGTGCAGGCGTTGAGCATCAATGGTGATGAGCTCACTCATGCGCGCCTCGCTCGGTGGGCAGTAGCGCCAGACGTAAGGCATGCGCTTGCGCGACGGGCAAACCCTTGATGCGGATTTCATTTTCATGCGTGCCCGCCGTGTACAGCGAGAGCGTGGCCATGCCCCAACGCCGATCCAACGGGCCTTGATGCACATCAATGTGTTGCAAGCGCACGATGGGCACCCACACTTCGTTGCGCGACCATACGCCGATTTTTAACAAGACGCCGTAGCCAGCTTGATATTGCGCACCATAATGGTTGAAGTACAAATTGGCATAATACCAGCCAAAATAGCCCGTGCTGATTGATAACAGCAGAGGGGCAATCAGCATTAACGACGGGGTAGCGCTCATGTCCAGAAAAAGCCATAGAATGCCACAGGCGATCAGGCTCATGATGGCATAACTCACGCTGTACAGCCAGCGCCAGGTGAGTAGCAAAGCGGGCATTTTGGGCAGTGGGGTGATTTGGCTGTCGGGTTCCATGCAAATTCCTGAAAAAAGGGGCAGTGCAAGTGCCCCTGTCGGGTTTATTCGACGCCGTGCATCAATTTTTTAATCGACTTGTTGGCCACTAACATCACCAGGGCCGCACTGACCGGGATGACGGTAAAGATCAAGAAAAAGGTGGCGAGCGAATATTTTTGCGAGATCGCGTCAATCATGCCGCCGGACAGACCCGCGAGTTTATTGGCCAAGGCGGTATTGAGGAACCACAGCCCAAACATCAAGCCAAGCAAGCGTGGCGGAGCCAGTTTGCTGATCAGCGACAGGCCAACCGGCGAGACGCATAATTCGCCCACGGTGTGGAAAAAGTAGGCGATAATCAGGAAAACCATGCTCACCGAGGCCGTTTTGGCACCGCTCTGAATGCCGGATGCACCGAAGGCCAAGAAACCAAAACCGACACCAAGGAAAATTAACCCGATGCTAAATTTGACGGGCGCGCTCGGGTTCCATTTCTCTTCCCAAAATTTGGAAAACATCGGTGCCAAAATGACGAGAAAGAAAGAATTTAACACGCCAAACCAGGTGGCGGGCACTTCCGATTGGGCAGCCGAATATTCGCGGTAAAGCATCCAGATTTCAATTGCCCAAATCAAACCCAGTGCCAGCGTCAGCAAAATGTTCGCCAGTGCGTGGCGGCTATAGGTGGCGGCAACGAGCTTGATTAATAACCAGGTCAAAATAATGGTCGGTATCACCGTCATCAAGGTGTTGCACAGGTTAAAGATATTGAGGGCGGTGCCGGACAAGGCGCGGTTGGTGTAATCGGCCGCAAAAATGGTCATGGAGCCACCTGCTTGTTCAAATGCCATCCAAAAGAAAATCGTGAAAAATGAAAAGATACCGATTGCAATCAAACGATCCCGGACGATATGGGCTTCGGCTTCCGGGTGCGCGACTTTTTCTTCCGTCATTTGTGATTTCGCTAAACCAATGTCGCCGAATATGCCTTGGCTAAAGAAAAATTGTAAGGAGCCAAGTATCATAAACACCCCCGCCAAGCCAAAGCCAAAGGGCCAGGAAATTTTTTCACCGATATAGCCGCACAACAAGATGCCAAAAAAGGCCCCCGCATTAATGCCCATATAAAACAGGGTATAGCCAGAATCGCGGCCAATGGCATCATTTTGCTTGTACAACTGGCCCACAATGGCGGAAATATTCGGTTTGAATAAACCCGTACCGACTGCGATGCAAACCAAGCCCAGGTAAAAAGTAGTGACCGTATCCAGTGCCAGGCAAATATGTCCGGCTGCAATAATGAAGCCGCCGATGACCACCGCGCGCCGCCCGCCAAGGAAACGATCCGCAATATAACCGCCGATAATCGGGGTAACATACACCCACATCGTGTAGCTGCCGTATAAGTTGGATGCCGCCTCACGGGTCCAGGCCCAGCCGCCTTTTTGGGCGGTGCTCACCAAAAACAGCACCAACAGGGCACGCATGCCGTAGTATGAAAACCGTTCCCACATTTCTGTAAAGAACAGCACAAACAACCCTTCCGGGTGGCCCAAAATGGTGGGTAGACCAGATTTGTTCTGACTATTCAATCGTTTCTCCTCGATTTTTATATCGTCTATTGATCAATATATTGATTTTCTTATGGCGCAAAGCCAAAGCTAGCCGAGAGTATCAGCCGCACTGTGAATGCTGTCAAGCTGTACACGTCGAAACGAAGATTGTTTTGTGGTGTTAAGGAGAAAAGCAAGAAAATTTGCTGCGGGATAGCGCGGTGCTGGCCCAAGCCTGGGTCAGCGCCAAGTGCCGGGTTTATTCATGCCGGGGTTGCCTTGTTTGGCTGGCTGTTGGGGGCAGCTTGGCAGATCGGGTTCAGTTAAGCACTTCCTGCAAACTCGGTTGGTTTAAAATACGCAGGCACCAGCGTTCAACTTCTGCGTTGCTGCTTTCTTTCAGCCGAACCAAAGCCCAATCCGGCAGGGGGCCAAAGCGGGCTTCCAGCATGGTCTGTAAAAGCTTTGCCTGACCCTTCTGCATGCCCTCCTGCCTGCCCTGCTCGATTCCCTCTTCCTTCCAGTTCCTGGTCCATTCAATCACACGTTCAGCTAACATGGTTTTTGCCTCCAAAATAGTGCCAAACTCTGGCAATGTTACGCCCGGTAAGCGCCCGGGCAACAATACACGTCTGATCCACACCGTAAAATCGCGCTGCAGCCGCGTTTGTTGCGGTGCTTTGAGCCAATCGACCAAGGCCGACATGGCTGCAATCATCGCTTGTGGGTCAGGACTTTTTTCCAATCGCATCAACGCTGCCGCAAAATTCTTGATGGCAAACTGGGCACTTTCATCGATTGTGTTGATTTCCAATAAGAAATAACGCAATTGAGGTGCCCAAGGCCGCAGCGCGCCGGGTAATTCGTCAATCAAATCGATTATAGACCTTTTGGCGTACCATTTTGCTTGGCCAATATATAACACGATAGGGAAGACCGGGGGTAGTTGGCCGCTTGCGGTTAAATTACCGCGATGGATCAAATCCTGATACAGCAGGGCCAGATAGCCCATCATCCGTACCGCCATGAATTTATCCACGCCGGACTGGAATTCCAGCAAAATATACACATACACCCTTTGCCCCTTGATGTTGACGCGCCAGATGATATCGTTTTCACGGTCGCGCAAATCGTCGGTGACGTAGTGGCCCTGCATGTGTTCAAGGGTGTCAAAGTCGATGTCGGCGACCCAGGGCTCATCGACGAAACCGATGAACAGGTCGCGTACCATTTCGGGGTTGCTGAACAGGCGTTTGTAACTATTGTCGTGTTCCATGGGGGAAATTGTGCCGGGTTGATCGACGGGCGATGATGCTTGCCCGATACCGCCTTCTATTTTAGCGTAATTTG
>CAMBDR010000211.1 GCA_945864765.1 Janthinobacterium lividum
CCATTTTCATACCGTGAAAAGGCATTGATGCCGCCACCAAATATCTCAGCAGCCTCTTTTTGGGCAAGAGCAAGCTATTTGCGCACCATCGTAATAAAGCCAGGATCAGCGATTGCACCATTAACTTGTTTGTTGAAGTCCAACATCACGCTACTTACGCGCGCTGACTCGCCCGCATCCAACACCATTTCACCACAGGCCGGGCAATACCCGCCAACGACATTTGCCATGATGATAGTCTTACCTTTGTAGTTGTAGGGCATGTCACGGCTACCGTGAACCAGTTCTGCATCTGCGCAAGAAGGGCATTTCATGTTTATAACTCCTTGAATGATACGACGAGTACATCATCAATAACGGTCAGCTTCAAATAGACTTTCCCTGCTGGCGTGGTCGGGCGATATACATCTTGCCAAACACGGTGATCCGCATGGGTAGTCATGCTCTTATAAAAGTCCTTTGGCGTAAGGTCATTAACAATGGCTACGATGCGTGCAAAGTCAAACCCCAATGCGGCACCGCCTGCAAGCGCAGACAGGTTTGCATGTATCTTGCCCTCTGCAATCAAAGCTTTGACGATTGAGAGCTTGGAATGAGGTGTCCGTTTTTCCATTCGCAAATAATAGCGTTATTTGTTTCGTTTGGCAAGTTGGTTAGTTTTGGCTTTCAATGTTATTAAGCCAAACCAAAACAGGCGCACCACATCACTATGGCACGCCTGTTTTTTGTTTCAGCCTGAGCTCAGGATATTACTTGATCACAGCCTTCTTTTGCAAATCTTCAACAAACGCCTTGGCTTTTTGTTGGGTCAAGCCTTGGGAAATACGTGGCTTCGATTCTTCCAGCGAAGGCGCTTTCACCGGACGGGAATCTTCCAGACGAATCACGTGGTAACCAAATTGGGTTTTCACCGGGGCTTCAGTCAATTCGCCTTTTTTCAGCGCTTTCAAGGCAGCAGCAAATTCAGGCACGTAGTTGGAAGCGGGTGACCAATCCAAACTACCACCATTGGCAGCAGAACCGGTGTCTTTGGTGCCCTTGGCCAAGTCTTCAAACTTGCCGCCAGCCTTTAACTTGGCAATGATGGCTTTCGCTTCTTCTTCTTTTTCTACCAGAATATGACGCGCATTGTATTCTTTTTCATTGGCAACCGAACCCTTTAGCTTGTTGTATTCAGCCAAAACCTCTGCATCGGTGGGGGCGTTCTTTTTCATGTAATCCGTGAACATGGCGTTGACAACGATTTGTTGACGCGCTTGTTCCAATTGCGCTTTGACTTCGTCTTTTTTGCCATAGCCCTGTTTTTCCGCTTCCTGATATAACACAGCGGTTTGAATCAAATGGTCTTTGACTTTTTTGCGCAGTTCAGGGGTATCTTGTTGCTGGCCAGAGGCGATGGCTTGTTTTACCAAGGCATCGGCAGCGGAGGAGGGAATGGCTTTGCCGTTAACCACGGCTAAATTTTGAGCAAAAACCGGTAAAGCAATAGCAGCGATCAGCGCGACCAGCAAACGGGCAGGTTGTAAATTCATTATCAATTCCTAAATTAAAAAAAAGTAAGTCAGAGTTCAGACGGGGCCAATGTCGTCATGGTCAGCGCGTGAATCTCTGTATTCATCATATCGCGGACAGAATCATACACCAGACGATGCCGTCTGACGAGATTTAATCCTTCAAATTGGCTACAAACCAGACGCAAACGGAAATGTCCCGCGCCAGTTGCAGCCCCTGCATGCCCAATGTGCTGGGCGGATTCGTCTTCCAACTGACATTCCAGCGGGGAAAAAGTTCCCTCCAAACGCAAACGAATTTGTTCCAAACGACTTTCGTTACTCATGTTTCCCTCATTGATATTCACTTTTTTTCATTGTTTGGATTCGGATCAGGCTCTTCCTTTAAATATTTGGAAAGCAGCAGGCCTTGTCCAAATATAAACAAAAACATCAATCCGGTGCCGCCAAACAATTTGAATTTCACCCAGGCTTGCGTGCTAAAGTTAAACGCCACCAGTAAGTTCAAGCCGCCCAACATAAAAAAGAAGGCGGCCCAGGCCAAAGCCAGGCGAAACCAGGTTGGCTCGGGCATAACAAATAATTCCCCCATCATGCTGCGTGCCAAATTTTTCTTGAGTACCAAAAGACTCAATAAAAACAAGGCACTACTGCACCAATACAACATGGTGGGTTTCCATTTGATGAAGTTTTCATTGTTGAAATAAATGGTGAGGCCACCCATTATGGCAATGACGGCGGCGGAAACCCAGAGCAAGCCATCGATTTTTTTGCGTCGTAGCAATAAATACAAAATTTGCGCCAGCGTGGCCAACATGGCCACCACGGTGGCCAATAAAATCGGGGCTTGCGCGCTACTGACGACGCCACCGCCCACCAAACCGCCAAGCGTGTTTTGCGCGATGGCTTGCGCCGTCGTTTTATAGCTGTCGGCCCATTCAAACACGCCAAAAAAGAGCAGAATCGGGAAAAAGTCGAATAAAAATTTCATGGCGTGGGTTTGATTTCAGAAAGAGGGGAAAAACGCAGTGAGGCAGAATTGATACAGTAGCGCCGCCCGGTTGGCTTGGGGCCATCAGGAAAAACATGGCCCAAATGGGCGTCACACACATTGCACACGATTTCAACCCGTACCATGCCATGGCTAACATCACGAATTTCGCGTACATGTTCCGGGTTTAAAGCCTGGAAATAACTGGGCCAACCACAGCCGGAATCAAATTTGGCATCGGAGGCAAATAAGGGCGTGTTACAGCATACGCAGGTATAGATGCCGGCTTCGTGATGATCCCAAAACTGGCCGGTAAAGGCGCGTTCGGTGGCGGCATGGCGGGTAACTTGATAGGATAAGCTATCGAGTTCAGCGCGCCATTGTTCATCGCTTTTGGCAATTTTTTGTATGGTCATGATGGATGTATGACGGTTAAAGAGGGTTAATTAGGGTTAATCAGGGTTAATCAGGATGAACAGCTTACTTCCAAATGGCTGGCCCAATCCGGCGGCAATTGGGCATAGCTTTGGTGTTCCGGCTGTTCGTCAAAAGGTCGTTCCAATAACTTGTGTAAATGCTGCACTTCAGAAAAATCCCCCGCTTGCGCTTTTTCAATCGCCACCTGGGCCAGGTAATTGCGTAAAACGTATTTGGGGTTCACCGCGTGCATTGTAATCTGTCGCGCCGCATCCTGGGTATTTTCTTGTTGCAGCCGTTGACGGTAAGTGGCAGCCCAGGCGTCAAACGCCGCCGGGTTCATGAATAAATCACGCAAGGGTGCATCCAATTCATTATCCAATTGAGCATCCAATTGAGCATCCAATTGCGGGGTGCTTACTTTTAAATCACCGAGGCGGCGGAAAAACAGGGTGAAATCGACGCTGTTTTCTTGCATCAGGGTTAATAGCGCTTGAATAAAATCATCATCGCCTGGCAGATCGTCACGCAAACCCAGCTTGGCATGCCACAACTGATTGATTTTATTCAGGTAAATTTTTTGATAATCAGCAATGGCGGCTTGCGTTGTTTCTACTTCGCCAATTAAAGGCAGCAGCGCCTGGGCCAGCGCGCAGCAATTCCAATAGCCAATTTGCGGTTGCATTGCATACGAATAACGCCCATGTTGATCGGTATGATTGCAAATATGGCGTGGGTTGAACGATTCCATGAAGCCAAACGGGCCATAATCGAGGGTGATGCCTAAAATCGACATATTATCGGTATTGAGTACCCCGTGCATAAAACCAACAGCTTGCCACTGCGCAATCAGTTCGGCGGTGCGGCGCGTCACTTCTTGCAATAAAGCCTGATAGGGATTATTGGCCGCTTGCAATTCCGGGTAGAAATTAGCCAGTACATAATCGGCCAGGGTTTTTAAATGGTCGTGCTGCTTGCGGTAATACCAATGTTCAAACGAGCCAAAGCGCACAAAGCTTTGCGCCATGCGCGTGACCACGGCGGTGGTTTCGGGCTGTTCGCGCATGACATATTGGCTGGAGCCGATTACGCTCAAGGCGCGTGAGCTGGGAATGGCGAGGCCCGCCATGGCTTCGGAACATAAAAATTCCCGTATCGATGAGCGTAACACGGCGCGTCCGTCGGCCATGCGCGACCAGGGTGTGGGGCCAGCGCCCTTTAATTGCAATTCCCAACGCTGGCCTTGATGCTGGATATCGCCCAACAAGATGGCGCGCCCGTCACCCAATTGCCCGGCCCATACGCCAAATTGGTGGCCCGAATACACGGCCGCCAAGGGTTGGGCGCTGGCGGGTCATTGGTTGCCGACAAAAGCTTGCACAAACGCATCGCGATTAAACTCTTGCGCACCCAGGCCGATCAGGCTGGCGCACTGTTGGCTGGCCGCCACCAAATGTGGTTCCGGCAAGGGCGTGGGTTGCAGGCGGGTGTAAAACGCTGCGGGTAAGGTGGCAAAACCTGCGTCAAAGACCAAGGATTCGGTTTGGACGGGGGTAAGATTGTCAGAAAAAGGTGGGTGTAGGGTCATAAGTCGCAAGAAAACCACATTAAAACGCTATTGTGACAGAGAAATCCAGATATTGGCGAATGCCCCCATACAATACAAGGTTGCAAAACAATGCCGCACGCATTAATTTAACCTTACGTTGATGACGCTTAGTTGATCCCTTAGTCGATATCTTAGTTGATCTCTTAGTTGATATTTTAGTTAATATAATACCCCAGGAGTATTAAATGTCTACATTACCGAAAAGCCCGCTAATGGGGCAAATGATGGATCAACCTTTGTTGATTTCAAACATTATTCAATTCGCGGATCGCCATTATGGCACGCAAGAGGTGGTTTCACGCCGGGTAGAGGGGGATTTGCATCGTTACACCTACCGCGATTGCCACGCCCGTTCGCGCCAATTGGCCAATGCCTTGCAAGCTTTGGGCGTGGTATTGGGGGACAGGGTGGCGACGCTGGCCTGGAATGGCTATCGGCATTTGGAAGCGTATTATGCGGTATCGGGCATGGGCGGCGTGTTGCATACCATCAACCCGCGTTTATTTCCGGAACAAATTGCCTATATCATCAATCATGCAGAAGACCAATTTTTGCTATTTGATGCCACATTTTTACCCTTGGTTGAAGCAGTTGCGCCGCATTGCCCCGGTATCAAGGGCTATATTTTGATGTGCGACGCAGATCGCATGCCTGCCAGCAGCAAAATTCCCAATTTATTATGTTATGAAACTTTATTGGCCGCCCAGAAAGCCGATTTTGTGTGGCCGCAGTTTGATGAAAATTCTGCCGCCACCATTTGCTATACCTCGGGCACCACAGGCCACCCCAAAGGCGCGGTGTATTCGCATCGCTCCACCGTATTGCACGCCTATGGTAGCGCGGTGCCCAATGCCTTGAATGTGTCGGCACAGGATACCGTGTTACCCGTGGTGCCAATGTTCCACGTCAACGCCTGGGGTTTGCCGTATTCGGTGCCCTTAAACGGCGCAAAACTGGTATTTCCCGGCCCGGCAATGGATGGTAAATCGTTGTATGAATTATTCGAAAGTGAAAAAGTGACCTTTTCGGCCGGGGTGCCCACAATTTGGCTGGGTTTAATCACTTACGCGCAACAAAATAACCTTAAATTCTCGACCTTCAGCCATACGGTCATCGGTGGCTCGGCGTGCTCCCCCACCATGATGAATACCCTGATGGATGAATTTAACGTCAAAGTGGTGCATGGCTGGGGCATGACGGAAATGTCGCCCTTGGGCACGGCGGGCGGTTTGCTGTCCAAACATTTGAGTTTGCCCGAGGCAGAACAGCGCAAAATCCTGCAAAAACAAGGCCATGCGGTGTTTGGCGTGGATATGCGCATTGTTGATGATGAAGGCACCGAATTGGAATGGGATGGCAAGAGTTATGGCCATTTGCATGTAAAAGGGCCATGGATTGTATCAGGCTACTTCAAGGACGAAGGCGGCGATGTGCTGGTTGATGGCTGGTTCCCGACCGGGGACGTGGCCACCATTGATGCCGACGGCTTTATGCAAATTACCGATCGCAGCAAAGACGTGATTAAATCCGGCGGTGAATGGATTGGTACGGTCGATTTGGAAAACATTGCCTGCGCCCACCCGGCGGTATTGCAAGCGGCCTGTATTGGCATTAAACACCCGAAATGGGATGAGCGGCCCCTGTTGATTGTGGTGTTGCGCCCGAATGCCAGCGTCAGCCGTGAAGAGTTGTTGCACTTTTATGATGGTAAAATCGCCAAGTGGTGGATGCCGGATGATGTGGCCTTTGTTGATGCTTTGCCGCTTGGTGCCACTGGTAAGATATTAAAAACCAAAATTCGTGAGCAATTTAAAGATTATACTTTGCCAACTGCATAAATAATCGTGCTTTGGTGCGCTTTGGCGCGATTTGGCGTACCAAAATTTATTAAATATTCAGAAGTTTAACCATGATTGAAATCATTCCATGAAAAAATCTATTCTTGCTTCAGGTATTGTGGCTGCGCTGTTAGCCCCGTTGGCACAAGCTGATACCGTTAAAATTGCTTATATTGACCCACTCTCCGGTTTATTTGCCCCGGTCGGGCAAAATGGTTTAAAAAGTTTCCAGATGATGGCCGATTTGGCCAATCAAGGCAAATGGGCGGGCGAGCATAAATTGGAAGTGGTGGGCTTTGATAACAAAGGCAGCCCACAAGAGTCGCTGACCCAACTCAAAGCAATTATCGATCAAGGCTATCGCTATGTCACCCAAGGCTCGGGTTCGGCTGTGGGCTTGGCCTTGCTGGACGCGATTAACAAGCATAATGAGCGTAATCCCGGTAAAGAAATCGTGTATTTGAATTATGCGGCAGTTGACCCGGATATGACCAATAGCAAATGCAGCTTCTGGCATTTTCGCTTTGACGCCAATTCGGACATGAAGATGGAAGCGCTCACCAGTTATATGGCGGCCAATAAGGAAATTAAAAACGTGTATATCATCGGCCAAAACTATTCCTTTGGCCAGGCGGTGAGCCGCGCTGGTAAAGAATATATGGCCCGTAAGCGGCCCGATGTGAAAATCGTTGGCGATGATTTGCACCCGATTGCGCAAGTCAAAGACTTTGCGCCCTATGTCGCCAAAATCAAGGCATCCGGGGCCGATACCGTCATTACCGGCAATTGGGGGGCGGATTTGTCGCTGCTGATTCGCGCCGCCAAAGA
>CAMBDR010000212.1 GCA_945864765.1 Janthinobacterium lividum
AAATTGAGGATTATCACTATCGTATTGCCAGCAAATTGGCCTGCAACGCGGTACAATGCCACCTCATTCTTTATTGTATGCCATGAGTTATCTAACCCCCGAATTTGCGATTGTGTTTGTGGTCTTCCTTTGTTTGTATTGGGGCTTACAACGCTATGTTAGCGCGCAAAAAACCTTGCTATTGCTTGCCAGTTATGGCTTTTATGCCTTGCTCGACTGGCGTTTTGCCTTCATTTTATTCATTTATTCCGCTGTGGTGAGCCTTTGCGCCACGGCCATGATTACGCGCCCCGCATCCCGGCGGCTTTGGCTCGGCCTGGGTGTGACGATTTCTTTATTCAATCTGGGTGTATTTAAATATTACGAATTTTTCCGGGTGCAAGTGCAGTTTGCCTTCGATCAAGCCCATTTGGCCTGGATTATTCCACCCCTGGATATTTTGCTGCCCGTTGGTATCTCGTTCTACACCTTCCAGGCCCTGGCTTATTTGATCGATGTCGGGCGCGGCAAGGCGGCCACGGCGTCGGTGTTTGACACCATGTTGTATCTGTCATTCTTCCCCACCTTATTGGCTGGCCCAATCGGCCGCCCCCAGGGTTTATTGCATCAAATGCAAAGTACTGAAGCGCGCCAGGTACAAAATGCGGATGCCGCCGTGTTATTGATTTTATCGGCACTGGCCAAAAAAGTCTGGCTGGCCAGTTGGCTGGCCGAGCATTGGGTTAACCCCTTGTTTGCTAATCCTGATGCTTATCATGGCTTGGAGCTGGTTCTGGGCATGTATGCCTACGCGATGCAGATTTACCTGGATTTTAGCGGCTATTCCGAACTGGTGATTGCTCTGGCAATGTTGCTGGGTTATCAGGTTCTGCCCAACTTCAACCAACCTTACCGGGCCGATAGCTTGCGCGACTTTTGGCGGCGTTGGCATATTTCGCTGTCAACCTGGATACGGGATTACGTCTATATTTCCTTTGGCGGCAACCAAGGCTCGTGGTGGCGCACCCAGATTAACTTGCTGGCGGCGATGTTGTTAAGTGGTTTGTGGCACGGTGTGAGCTTAAAGTATCTGGTGTGGGGGGCGATTCATGGCGCGGGTATGATAGGGCAAAATATTTGGGATAAAATTTGCCCTTGGCGCATGCCGGCCTGGCTTGGATCTATCCTGACCTTTCATTTTGTGTGTTTTGCCTGGGTATTTTTCCGTGCCGACAGCGCGCTGGATGCCTGGCATTATTTGGCGGGCCTCTCGCGTTTTTCGGTGCCGCTGCAATTGAATATTGGTTTGGGCTTTGGCTTTATGTTGTTGATGTTTGGCTTTTGGCACTATAGTAACCGGATGCGTGCAGGTTTGTTGACGCTGATGCGGCGCATGCCGTGGTATTTCAAACCCTTGCCATTTGCTGCTGCGGTGCAATTGATTATCTTGCTGGCACCCAGTGGTATTCCGGCTTTTATTTATTATCAGTATTAATCGTATGGCTTATTTCTCAATTCATGGTGATCGACCACCCGCCAAGCTGCCAACCGGCATACTGCCCGAGCCAGCCACCTGGTCAACGGTGCTGATGTTGGTGTTGACGCTGCTGATCATGGTTTGGCTGCGCCATACCGGCTTAGACACCTATTGGCAGCAAACCCACCACAGTGAAAGTGGACTGGGTTCGTTTGCGGCCAGCCCGGTCGGGCAATGGGGCGCGCAACTGGATCAACAAATCCAATCCCCTGTTTCGCAGGTGCAAAACTATTTGCAGCAGCTTGATGTGCAAATGGTCAAAGCGAGTAATGACTGGATTTCGGGCGGGCCTGCGGCTGAATCTCGGCCTCTGGCTGAAGTCCGGCTTCCGGCTGAAGTCCGGCCTCCGGCTGCGCCCCGGCCCACTCCCGGCAAACTGGTTTTGGCGGTAGCCCGGACGATGCCATCCTCTGGCATGCCCGTTCCAACGGTGGCGGCAGGCGCAGCAACGCGCAGTGCCAGTGATGCGGCTGTTATGGGCATGGCGGGCACGGCGGGCGTGGTGGGCTTGTCTGGCGTCATCGCCAGCACCAAGCGACGCTTGCCGAATGGCAAAATCATCCTGAGTAACCGCGATAAAGTTTTGTTTATTGGTGATTCGATGATGCAGGGCGTGGCACCGCAGGCGATTCGCACCTTGCAACGCAATTATGGTATTGCCAGTGTCGATGCCAGCAAACAAAGTACCGGTTTGGCTTACCCGCGCTATTTTGACTGGCCCAAAACGGTACAGGAATTGATTCCCAAACATAAGATCACCACACTGGTGGTATTTATTGGAGCCAATGATACCTGGGATATGGTCTTGAACGGGCGCTACGAGCCGCTGGGCACGCCGCGCTGGCGCGCCATGTATGCCTCGCGCATCCGCGAGATTTTGGCTTATGCCAAGGAAAAGCAAGTGGAAGTGATTTGGTTGGGCGACCCCGCCATGGGGCGCGAAAAAATGAATGCCGGTATTCCAATCTTAAATAGCTTGTATGCCAGTGTGGCGGCCGAATTTGGTATTACCTATGCGCCAACCGATAACGTGATCGGTGCCGGTAATGGGCGTTACGAAAAATTTGTTCTCAATGGCGAACGTAAGGTGGCAATGCGCACCGATGATGGGGTGCATTTCACCCCGGCAGGGCAGACGAAGTTGGCAGAACTCATTTTGCAGCAATTTCATCTGCCAAAAACGGTGGTGACGCAATGAAAACGATGATGCAAACAACCATGCAGCAGCAACAGTCGATCTCCGGCCCGGTTTTGGCCAAGGTCATGATACAAATCGCCTGTGTCGGGGTGCTGGCCCTGGGGGTGCGCTCGTGCAGCCATGCGGTGGAAGTGGAAAATTTTGGCGACCCGAATATTCAACGGGTCTGGACCGAGCTTTCCAATCTGGAGGGCGCGCGCCATGGTGAAACGGTACGCATCTTACAAGTGGGTGATTCGCATACGGCGGGCGACTATTTCAGCCATGTGCTGCGCACCCGTTTGCAAGCCCAGTTTGGCAATGCGGGTTATGGTTGGCTCACACCCGGCTATGTGAACAATCAGCGTTCGGCCCAAGTTAAGCAGCATATGCTGGGCAAGTGGCGCTCGGATGTGAGTAAATCCAATGCCAGTGCGGGTGGTGATTTTCCCTTGGGTGGGGTCGTGAATGTGGCCGGGGCTAGCGCCGGGATTGAAATTGCGCCCAAAGCCCCATTGGAAGAGGGCTTGTGGCGACTCACCCTGTGGTCCAAGGGTAGTAGCAATGGCGGTGGCTGGCATGTGGTTTTGCCCGATGGCCAAAGTCGCTCGCTATCAACGCCCTGGACACCGACCTGGGCCATGCAGGATGTGTTGTTTAAACCCGTTGGCGATACGCCATTGCGCGTAATGAGCAGCGGCACGCCCAGCCAATTGGGTGGGATTTTACTGGATCGCCTCGCTCCCGGCGTCAGTTATGACAGTTTGGGCATTGTCGGTGCGCACGCCAGGGTTTTGCGTAACTGGAATCAATCGTTGTTTGCACTACAGTTACGCTGGCGCAAACCGGATCTAATCATCTTGGCCTATGGCACCAATGAAGCGTTTGACCCACGTTTTAATGAACAGGAATACCGGAGCGATTTGCGCGCCGTGGTGCAATTAATCCGCAACACCTTGCCCAGTGCGGCGATTCTACTGGTGGGCGCACCCAGTTCGGCCAAAAAAACCGGGCCCAGTGTGGATGGCGGTTGCGGCCAATATGGGCTGGCACCCGGTTTATTGACCGTGCAGCGGGTACAGCGCGAAGTGGCGTTTCAAGAGCATTTATTGTATTGGAATTGGGCCGAAGCGATGGGCGGCAATTGCGCGATTCAGCAGTGGGCAGCCATGAATCCGCCGCTGGCCCGCGCGGATTTGGTACACCTGGCTCCAGAAGGCTATGAAGCCAGCGGTATTGCCCTGCATGAATCGCTGATGCGCTTGTATCGGCAAGAAAAGCTGGCGTTTCTGAAGGGCTTTTCCAATAACTGGTAAGATTCGTGCCGATCCGGGGGGATCGGCTTTACCGAACTGCATTCACCAAATTACCAAATCGTAATGCGTTTTTCCGGCGCAACATACATCTTGTCGCCTTCTTTTACGCCAAACGCCTCATAAAACCCCGGCTGATTCACCAGCGTGCCATTGGCGCGGAACTGACCTGGTGAATGGGTATCGGACTTCAACAACACAATTTCCTGTGACTCACGTACCTTGGTGCGCCACACTTGGCCAAAACCCATAAAAAAGCGCTGCTCACCGGTCAAACCATCAATCACCGGAGCGGGTTTGCCTTTGAGCGATAATTTATACGCTTTATAGGCCACCGCCAAGCCCGAATTGTCGGCAATATTTTCGCCCAGCGTGAGCTTGCCGTTGACGTTGTAGCCAGCCACCGGGCTGTAGTTGCTGTATTGTGCGACCAGCCTGTCGGCCTTGGCGCTAAAGTTTTTACGGTCTTGCTCACTCCACCAATTACGCAAATTGCCGTTGCCGTCAAACTGGCTACCACTATCATCAAACCCGTGGCTGATCTCATGCCCGATAACCGCACCGATTGCGCCATAATTGACCGCATCGTCGGCGCGCATATCAAAAAATGGCGGTTGCAAAATCGAGGCCGGGAAGACGATTTCATTCATCAAGGGGCTATAAAATGCATTCACGGTTTGCGGGGTAATAAACCATTCTTCGCGATCCACCGGTTTGCCCAGTTTGGCCAAGTTAATTTGCCGCGCAAACTGGTTCGAGCGCATCACATTACCGACCAAATCACCATTCTTGACGGCAAGGGCAGAATAATCGCGCCATTTATTCGGGTAGCCGATTTTTGGGGTAAATTTGGCCAGCTTGGCTTGCGCTTCTTTCTTGGTGTCAAGGCTCATCCAGTCCAGGGTATCAATGCTTTGTTTGAACGCCAGCATCAGGTTTTGCACCAATTGCTCCATCCGTGCTTTGCGCTCGGCGGGGAAATGTTGGCTCACAAATTGCTGCCCCAGCGCTTCGCCCAAAGCACCATCGACCAGGCTGGAGCCACGTTTCCAGCGTGGCCGCATTTCAGTGACCCCGGTTAAGGTGGTGCCATAAAATGCGAAGTGGGCTTCGACAAAATCTTTGGACAAATATTCCGAATAACTGCGCAACAACTGCCATTCAAAATAAGCCTTCCAGGTGGCCAAATCGGTTTTGGCGATCAGTTGATTCAAGAGCGTCACATAGCTTGGTTGGCCGACGATGAGGGAATCAACTTTATCGGCAATCCCGACCGCCTTGAGTGCGCCAGTCCAGTCAAAACCTGGTGCCAGGGCATCGAGTTTGCTGAGTTCAAATTTGTTGTAGCGCTTTTTCGGGTCGCGGTTGGCCACTTTATCCCACTGGATTTCTGCCATCGCCGTTTCCAGCGCAACAATCGCTTTGGCGCTGGCAGCGGCATCTTTTTCGCCTGCCAGAGTCAATACTTTTTCGATATACAGCGTATATTTGGCGACAATCTCCGCGAATTTGGCATCGTCTTTTTTCAGATAGTAATCGCGATCCGGCAAACCCAGGCCGCTTTGGCCCAATTGAGCGACGTATTTGCTCGAATCTTTGTAATCTTGCCCGACGCCAATGCCGTAGGGGGCGGGCACGCCGATATCATTCAAATGCGCGATCAACAGCGGCAGTGCTTTTTTATCCGACAAGGCTTTGATGCGTTCGATTTCTGCTTTCAAGGGTTGGTAGCCCAGTGCTTCGAGCTTTTTTTCATCCATAAAGCTGGCGTAAAAATCACCGATTTTCTTTTCGTTTGGCTTGGCCCCTGCGGTGTCGGCATTTTTTTGCGCCGCTTCAATCAAGGCCAGCAATTTGGGTTGCACGTCATCGCGCAATTTGGCGAAGGTGCCCCAACTGGATTTATCTGCGGGAATCTCGGTGGTTTTCAGCCATTGGCCGTTTAAGTGATGAAAAAAATCATCCTGAGCGCGCACGCTGGCATCGATGTATTGCTGCTCGATGCCGGAGGTAGGGGGTGCGGAGGCGGGTGGTGCGTTGTTGGGTGCGCCATCGCTGGCGTGCGCCAGGCTGGCTAACAAGGTTAGCGTGCAAAGTAGGGTTGGTTTCACTTGGGTTGTCCTTTTTTGGGTATTTTGTGTACGCAATTGAGCTTCATGGTGCCGCAGATCGAATGCTGGCGCTTTTAGTGTCATTTTGCTTGAATTAGTTCCCTCTTACTCCAAAGGGGATTACTGATCAGGCCCGGACAATTCCCGCTACACCACACCCAGCTCCGCCAAAATTTCTTCCTTCAATGCCTGCAATGCCGGATTTGACAACTTGCGCGGGTGCGGGAAGGGCAGGTCAAAACTGGCCTGAATGACGGTGGGGCGGGGTGATAGCACCAATATCCGGTCGGCCATGAACAAGGCTTCTTCCACATCATGCGTAATCAGCAGCACGGTATGGCGCTCTTCGCTCAGGATGCGTAGCAGCTCGTTGCGCATGCGTAAATTCATCAAGGCGTCCAGTGCCGAGAAGGGTTCGTCCATGTATAAAATTTCGGGCTTGACCACCAGGGCGCGGGCCAATTCCACGCGCTTGAGCATGCCGCCGGAAAGCTCGTGCGGGTAACTCTTTTCGAAGCCTTTTAAACCTACCAGCTCGGCGTAGTGATCGGCCAGCG
Source organism: Janthinobacterium lividum (assembly GCA_945864765.1). Lineage (GTDB taxonomy): Bacteria > Pseudomonadota > Gammaproteobacteria > Burkholderiales > Burkholderiaceae_D > CAMBDR01. The sequence goes on from CAMBDR010000212.1 coordinate 6,675, forward strand.
CGGCCTGGTCGCCATGGCTATTGCTGTGCCCATTGCTGTGCCCATTGCTGTGCCCATTGCTGTGCCCACTACCATGCCCGATACCATTCAAACCAAACATCAGGTTTTGCTGCACCGTCATCCAGGGAAACACCGAGCCATGCTGGGAAATAACGATGCCTTTGGCGCTCGGGCTGTGCTGCTCGTTGCCATCAATGCTGACACTGCCGCTATCGGCCTGTTCAAAGCCGGAGATGATTTTCATCAGCGTCGATTTACCGCACCCGGACGGCCCGACGATGGCGACAAATTCCCCATCAGCCACATTCAGGCTGACGCCACCCACCACGGGCAGATCGAGCTTGTCCTGCTTGAAGCTTTTCTTGATATCCTTGATTGCGATTTTATCGACCATAACGCCACCTGACTGATTTTAAACTTTCCAAAAAGCGCATTAAACCATCCAGCACCAGGCCGATCACGCCAATAATAATCATGCTGGCAATCACCAGATCGTAGCGG
>CAMBDR010000213.1 GCA_945864765.1 Janthinobacterium lividum
GCGGTAGGCGGTGTAGCGGTTGACCATCGAATCCATATTGCCCGAGGTAACGCCAAAATACAGGCGCGGGCGGCCCAAGGTGCGAAAGGCATCATTCGATTGCCAATTTGGCTGGCTAATAATACCCACCCGAAACCCCTGCGCTTCGAGTAAGCGCCCCACCAGAGCCATGCCAAAGCTGGGGTGATCGATATACGCGTCCCCCGTTACCAGAATAACATCACATTCATCCCAACCCAGTGCAGCCATTTCGGCGCGTGACATGGGTAAAAAGGGGGCGGGGGCGCGCTGCGCGGCTGGAGCCGGGGCGCTGTAGGAGAAGATATTTTTAGGTGGGTTCATAGGGGCGGTATTCTACAGGAATCGAAAATTTTTTTCTTGAAAAGATCAGCCTCTTGGGCGACCCCCTAAAACAACGGGGGAGTGTGTTATCAGTTGGTCTTGGCAATCGCGAGCAAATATTGAAGAAAAGCCATTGCACCTGGTTTTTAAGTCGGCTAAGCATTGTGGCGTGTTGGACTTGATGTAATAATGGTGAAAAATTGCCGATGCGGGGCTATAGCTTATTGGGATTGGGACTATAATGCCAACAGGTAATACGGCCGCAATTTCTTCTGGGAAATAACCGGTTTGGAAATAGTTTCTCAGCTTTGAGTGGGCTTGCGAATTGTGAAACAAAGTGCGTTATTTGTTTGAACCGGATAGCTTCGCTATTTGTATAATCAGCGGGTAATTAATTGGTCGAGCCTGCGACAGCATTGGAAATATGTATTACCTCAAACTATTAGCTATAGGGTTGCATAAAATGAAATCTATATTTATTCGCTTGCTTGGTTGCACTTGCTTTGTATTTGTGGCGGGGGGTGTCACTGCATCTTGTATAACTACGGGAGTGGCGACGCAATCGGTTTGGCTGTCGTCAGGTAATAACGAAATCGCGCACTGGGATGTTAATTCTACTGAAATTCATCAAGCAAAGTTAGGTAATGGTTTTAATCTTGGTTTGAAGATTGAACCTGCTTCGGCTGAAATTTACCATGCGCAGCTAAAGAAGCTGCACGGCAAGGCAATTGAAGAGCTGGTGAAAATTTCTATCTACGATATGAGTAGTGCTGAACCAAAATTACTCACGACTACTTGGGGCGGGGCTAATTCTAAACAGGGATTCGGCCAAAATGGTGGTGCAAATCGTGTCGAAGCGCTCGGCGTGTCGGGCATTGAATTGTGGCTCCGTAAAGCTGCGTGTATAAGAGTTGATGATTTGGTTAAGCTGAATTAATAAATTCGATGTAACCGTTCATACGCCAAACGAGATTGAAGGTCGTAACGGTAGGCAATTTGTGAAATCTGGTGGGCGCGAGCAAAAAATTGCTATTCTGAAACAACAGTGTCGGATGGGCTTGCAGGGCATGTTACATTGTGAAGAGCCGATCAAACCCGTTTCGGTCGTGGTGCCCAGTTAAGGGTGCCAGTTTGCGCATGATATAAGTTTGCGTGATCGTTTAAAGCATCTTGCAGGGTTGCATTGGGTGTTTGAGGGTTGTCCAATGCATCCAGTAAACTCGCAGTATCACGAGTAGATAGTCGGATTGCCCATTCTTGCTCAATCACTCGGGCAGTTTCACGCTTGATCGTCATAAAACACCCAATGCAAATAAGACAAAAATCGAAGAATCGACGACTTGAACACAAAAGGTCGTTCGCCAATCCTGCGATTTTACATCAGTTTCCATGTGTTGAGATACTGAAAAAGCCGGTTAAATTTTGCTGAGCCAACTTGCAATAAAAGCGATTGCGCAAAAAGATGCTTGTTGGGTAACTTCAGCCTTTGCAGTCAAATGTTTCAATAGCGCATTAATATGAGATACTGTACGCTTTCCGGCGCGTAAGCTGCCTTTCTCGACTTTTGTGTGGCAATATGAAAAAACAATCTTTTTATTGCAGCCAACGTGCGTTCGCGCTGGCCTTGCTCGCTTGCCTCGCAAGCTGCGGTGGTGGTGCTGGCTCAGTCGGTGGCAATACGCCGCCGCCTATTAACGATGGCCCGGCAGGTGCGGCGCATTTGCAGTCGGCCCAGTTTATGACCACCATCAGTGCCAGTGCGATTGCCGCCACCATCTCGCCATCCATCGCTGGCAGCGTCAAACCGCTGTACGCGGTTGATGCTTATAAACTGACCTATACCACGCTTGATGCCACCGGGCATGTGGTGCAAGCCTCGGGTTTGGTGGCCATTCCGCGCAAAACTGGCAATTCGCCCAGCCCGGTGCTGTCTTACCAGCATGCGACCATCAAAACCGATGCCGGGGCACCCAGCAACCATGCCACTGCCGACGAACCCGCCATTTTGTTTGCCTCCCTGGGCTATTTGGTCAGTGCGGCAGACTATGTTGGTTATGGTGCCAGCAAGAACTCGTCCCATCCCTACCTGCTGGCAGCGCCGACTGCGGCTGCGGTGCTTGATTTTTTGAACGTGAGCAGCCAGTGGCGGCAATCCAGAGCCATTGCTGATAATGGTCAATTATTTTTGACTGGCTATTCGGAAGGTGCCTATGCATCCATGGCAACACTGCGCCATATGACGCAAAACCGCACCGGCGCGCTGCCCGTTGCCACCTTTGTTGGTGCAGGGCCGTATAGCGTGACGCGTGCGCTGGACGATTTGTTGAGTGAAGTGCGTGCCAGAAACCCGGTTCTGGGCGCACTCATCAGCCCCGGCCTGCTCAAGCATTTGGGGGCCAACGACCGGGCCAATGTCAGCAACTTGCTGCTTGCGGCTACCCTGGGCGATCAGGCTGATATCCGTTTTAATACCACTTTTTTGGATAATTATCTCAATGACGATGCGCAAACCATCCAAACCCAAAGCGATGTGTTTGATTGGACACCGCAATCGCCCATCATCTTTTTTCACGGGCGTGACGATGAAACGGTTTCGTATGCCAATACCGATCTGGCCTATCAAGCCATGCTAAGGCGTGGTGCTGGTGCGCAGCTTGAACGCATCGATTGCCCACTTCGCCCGGCCAGCCATCTGGGCTGCGTGCCGCCTTTTTTACAAGCCGATATTACCCGCCTTGGCGCTTTGGCCAAAGGGCTGTGAATGGTCGCAATGAATTGCAATTTGAAAATGTTTCATTAAATATTTCATTTTGTAATAGTGTGATAACTCTAATGGAAATTGGACCCACTTCGACTATAATCTCGTCAGCGTGCTGATTGTATAAGTCATCATTCAGTTGTTAGTAACTGTGCGATATTAGAAAGGTGGCGTATGGATGTAAGTGCTTCGGTCGAAGCGGGTGGCCTGGTTTTGGCTCAAGGGCAGAGTTTGTCAGGCAGTTATTTATTGACCCGGCCTGCCTTGGTCAAACGTCTGGGTGATAATGATCGTCAGCGGGTATTGGCGCATTTTATGGCCTTGCCGGAGGGGGATCGGGTTTCGCGCTTTGGCATGGTTTTGTCGGATCAAATGCTTGACGCCTATGTCAGTCAAATCGATTTTTCGCGCGATGCGGTACACGGCGTCTATCATCGCTCATTTCAATTGCTGGGGGTTTGCCATCTGGTGCGCACACCTTTGATCGGCCCGGGGCAGGCGCGCAGTGCGGAGTTGGGGATTTCGGTATTGGCCAGTGCGCGCGGCACCGGGGTTGCCACCCGATTGTTTCAGCGTGCAGTGCTCCATTGCCGCAATGCCAATCTCGATACTTTGGTCATGCGTTGTCTGGCGACCAACCAGGCCATGATGCATATCGCCAAAAAATGCGGTATGGAGACTCACCGCGAGCGCGCTGAAGTCGATGCCTGTCTCACATTATGGCCAGCCAATGTGGCCACCAGAATGCTGGAACAGGCAGAAGATCAAAAAGCCAGCCTGGACACGATTCATAAAGCCAATAGCTTTACGGCGCGCCCCCTGGTGGTGTACCGGGTTGTCCCCAATTTTACTGCGATAGCGGTATAGCGCTATCGGCTTATTGCGTGGTTTTGAGTTTGGTGGCCACTTTCTCCAGCGTCGATAACACCGTACCAGTATTGAATGGTTTCAGAATCAAGCCACTGGCACCCGCTGCCAATACTTCTTTGACCGTGGCCAAATCATTTTTTGCGGTAATCATTAACACCGCCGTGCGTGGCAACATGGTTTTGACGCGTTTTAATACGTCAAGACCGCTGATTTTGGGCATCATGATGTCCAGGCAAATGATATCCGGCTTGAGCTTGGCCGCCAACAGCAAGCCACTTTCACCATCGGTTGCTTCACCGACGACTTCATAACCATCGCTGCGCAAGGTGATGCGCAGTAGTTCGCGTATTAAATCGTTGTCGTCAATGATTATGACTTTAATGTTTCTATCGTTTTCCATGGTATCTAATTGGGTTAGGTTTGACTTAATGCGTTGGATAATAATCTGGCGGTAATATCAACAATAGGGATCACGCGTTCATAGGCCATACGGGTGGGGCCGATCACGCCCAGTGTGCCAACAATTTTGTTGTTGACTTCATACGGTGCGGTTACCACACTCATGTCTTCCAGCGGCATTAAATTCGATTCGCCGCCAATAAAAATTTGCACGCCAGTCGCGTTACTGGATAAATCAAGCAATTGCATCAAACTGGTTTTTTGTTCAAACATATCAAATAATTTACGCAATGAACTCATATTGGATGATAAATCGGACACGCTCAATAGATTCCGTTCGCCTGCAATTACCATGCCTTCATGCTGTTCGCTCATCGCTTCGCTGCCTGCTTCCACGGCGACCTGCATCAAGCGGGTCATATCGCTTTGCAGTTGGCGTAATTCTGCCTGCAAGCGCAGTTTGACATCATCAAAGCTCAAGCCGCCGTAATGCTGGTTGATGTAGTTGGCAGATTGGACTAACTGTGAGGGAGTATAATCTACTTCGGTTAGCAATAGTCGATTTTGTACGTCCCCACTCGGACTAACGATGACCAGCAGGATGCGTTTTTCCGACAAACGTAAAAATTCGATCTGCTGAAACACCGATTCACGCCGTGGCGTCAGGATCACACCCGCAAATTGCGACAGCGACGATAAAATCTGGGCCGCATTGGAAATAATTTTTTGCGGGCTGCCCGGTAGCATGTGGGGTTGCTGGCCATGCTGCCCCGGCGCACTCAGTTGGTTTAGTTGGTTTAGTTGGCTTAATTGGTTCAGTTGGGCCATTAAGCCTGATTGGCTTAAGTGGCTGTCGAGCGAATTTTCATCCAGATGCTCGGTGGTGAGGAGCGTGTCCACAAAGACCCGGTAGCCACGTGGCGTGGGTATGCGCCCGGCCGAGGTGTGGGGGCTGCAGATAAAGCCCATTTCTTCCAGATCGGACATGACATTGCGTATCGTCGCCGGGGACAAATCAAGGCCGGAAATTTTGGACAGGGCGCGCGAACCAACAGGTTGCCCGTCGGCAATATAACGCTCTACCAAAGCTTTGAGCAGGGTTTGGGCGCGGGGTTCAAGTTGCATAGGAAAGCGGTCCATGGTTTTTGCTATCGTTGGCGATAGAGTAGCACTCATTGTGGGATTGTGCCACATCTGGCGTTGCGGAATGTGCTCATATTGTGTGGTTTTCATGCCCGAATTTGTGATGCGTGACCTAACGTGGGCATACTAAAGTTTTTATTTGATCAAGCACTTTCAAAGTCCTGCCGCATCGCAGCGAATTTATGGTTTAATCTCAATCGTACTGAGCCACCCACGAGTCAATTCGTTTCGCCTACAGCAACCCATTACGTTCATCATGCCAAAAACTATTGCGCTGGTCGGTAGACAGCATACCCCCGGAATCGAACATTCCTTGAAGCAAATCGTTGATTTTCTTCAATCGAACGGTCATACCGTCATCTTTGAAATTGAAACAGCCCATAATCAGGCGCTTAAATCGATGGTCAAAGGCGTTGCGGCCATGACGCCCACCGACATTGGCTTGCATGCCGATGTGGCCATTGTGCTTGGTGGTGATGGCACCATGCTCGGCATTGCGCGCTTGCTGGCCCCGTTTGATGTACCCCTGATCGGTATTAACCATGGTAATTTGGGGTTTATCACCGATATTTCGCGCGCCCAGATGATGCCTGTCCTGGCTGAAATTCTGGATGGCAATTATAAGTCGGAGCGGCGCGGCATGTTGGAAGGGCGCGTCATTCGCAAGGGGGCGGCGGTGATTTTTGGCCTGGCCTTAAACGATATCGTGGTGGCGCGCGGTGCCGGTGCGGGTATGGTGGAATTGCGGGTGGAGGTGGAAGACCACTTCATGTATCACCAACGCTCAGACGGTATGATCGTGGCCACGCCGACCGGTTCCACTGCCTATTCCTTATCGGCCGGCGGCCCTTTGCTGCACCCGACCCTGAACGGGATTGTATTGGTGCCAATTGCACCGCATTCCCTATCGAATCGCCCGATTGTGGTGCCCGATACCAGCGAAATTAAAATTGAAGTCATGGGTGGACGCAATACCAGCCTCAATTTTGATATGCAATCCTTTGCCACGCTCGAACATCATGATTTGATCAGCATCAAGCGCTCCCCGCATACGGTTACCTTTTTGCATCCTTTGGGTTGGAGTTATTACGATACCTTGCGAGAAAAATTGCACTGGAATGAATATCCATCGGCTGATAAGAAATAAATTCATCCTTTGTTTGTTGTTTTCATTATTTTTATATTGTTTATATTGCTTCCTATGCTGCGTACTTTATCGATTCGTGATTTTGTTATTGTAGATGTCATTGAACTTGAATTTTCCAGTGGTTTTACGGTGTTTACCGGTGAAACCGGTGCAGGTAAATCGATTTTGATTGATGCGCTCACTTTGGCGTTGGGCGGGCGCGGTGAAGCCTCGATGGTGCGCGAAGGGGCCAACCGGGCGGATATTAGTGCCGAATTTGCCACCAACCCAGAGATCGATGCCTGGTTGGCGCAGCATGAATGCGCGGGGGATGAGGGCAGCGTGTTATTGCGCCGCGTGATCGATCAGGCTGGCCGCTCGAAGGCGTTTATCAATGGCATTAGCGCCACAGCAGCCCAGTTGCGCGAAATTGGCGAAATGTTGGTCGATATCCACGGCCAGCATATGCATCAGTCATTGCTCAAAACCGAAGCCCAGCGTGCCATGTTGGATCAGCAAATGGC
>CAMBDR010000214.1 GCA_945864765.1 Janthinobacterium lividum
AGCGCAAAGTCTTATTTGTTGACAATAGCGGACCAGACGTGCAGTGTACAACTAAATTAATCGTTGAATTGAGGCGATTCCTTTTGGGGTGAGGCTTGACCAGATACGAAAAAAAGATATACTGAATATATCTTTTCTTTATTCGAGCAAACCCATGGACACCACGACCAAACCGGATCAACTTTTATTGCGTTTCCGCATGACCGATACTCAGAATGGCGTTAGTCGTTCAACCTTGGCCAAGCTGGCTGAGTATCTTGGTTTTAGTGGCGAAACCCAAGTGATTCACTATGCCTTAAGCAAGTTGGCAAAAGAGGTTTTACCCAACTATGAGATGGATGACGGCGAACTAACGGATGAACAAATGGCGAAAATTCGTGAAGCAATACCGCAAGACCAAACCAAACCCGTCAAATCCAGCCTGTTTTAAAGTATGCGCACAATTTGGTGGCCTCTACCTGAAGCAGGCGATATCGTATGGTGTCATTTTCCGCAAGACCGGAGCATTGAACCGGGGCCGAAGCCACGGTCTGCATTGGTGGTGAAGGTGTTTGACGACTCGGCGCAACAATTTACGGTATTGGTGGCGTATGGCACCAGTCAAAAGACCGATCAATTGCGATCCGGCGAATTCATCATCGCCAAACATGAAGTGGCGGCGTATAGTTTGGCGGGTTTAAGCTACACAAGTAAATTCAGTTTTCGCAATACCGCTCAATTACCCTATAACAGTGAATGGTTTACTGTGCCACCAGCGGCACCACATGGACAGACGCCAAGATTGGGCTTATTGCACCCATCACTCATGCAACGGGTTCGGGCTGCTTGGGATGCTGTGCAAAGTTGATCGGAGCAGTTTCAATCAAGCCACCAAAAGATTTAACCATTCCGACACGAGTCACTTACTCTCTTTCGCAAGTCGCTTTTCCAGCCCCGCCATGCCATTTTCCGCGTAGTTGCGGCAGCCTTGCGGGTCTGTCAGCGGTTTCGACGCAGTGGGGCCGAACCGCTCCCACAACCCGCTTGATTTCGGATGCGGCGTTATCAACACATCACAGGGTAGTTCTGCGATTTTTTTCAGGCTTTGTTTAAACGTGGCGAGGTAAGCCGGATGGGCCTGGTCATCGCTGTAGCGGAACACATCGTCAGAAATAGCCGTCAAGCTGTCAAGATAAGCGAATTGGCGACACACTTTGCCTTCACAGGATTGCCAGGTCCAACTGCTGCCGCCGGGAGTATGGCCGGGCGTGGCATGAACCGTCAATTTCAGCAAACCAGCTTGCAGCACCTGCCCGTCTTTGAGCGCATGCACATTCGCCACCGGCGACATGGGCTTGGCTTCAAGAAACTGCGGGTCCTGGCGGGTGTGCTTGCCCGTGCGCAAAACCGCATCCGATGGCGGCAACGCATACACGCGTGCCCCCGTAACACGCTGCAGATGCGCCACGCCGCCAACGTGGTCATGATGATCGTGCGAAATCAGGATGTGATGCACGTCGCGCAGCGAAAAACCCAGGGCCCGGATATTGGCTTCGATCAGCTTGCCGCCCACTTCCGTACCGCCATCAATCAAAACGTGCCCATCTGGTGAGGTGATCAGCAAGGCAGTAATGCCACAGGTGCCCACATACCAGGTATTGCCGAAAATTTTTCGCGGGGTAGCCGGATCATCCCAACCGGAATCATCGGTACATACCGATGCATGCTTGACTGATGTCTGCTTAAGCGATGCCTGCGCGCCAGATGCAGCACTCGCGGGTGTTTTGGCGAAACCTGGCGTGGCAAGTGATAGCAACAGCGATGTCAGAAGCAGGGGAAGTGGGGTAGGAAAAAATCGTTGCATGATGAGTTTGATATGGGTTGATGGCCTGGATTGTGGATGTCGGCAACGAATGCGCTCATGTTACATGGGAGCCCGACAAAGCGCGTATTCTAAGCCAAATTGACCCCGGCAACTTGTTGCAACGAAACATTTTTTGGAAGCTTGATCGGCGCTGAAAAAATAAACTGAATCTCCCCCCTCTTTTTGAAAACCAGCCGTGTGCCAGCAAGAAAACGCCAATTTATTTACAATACGCCCTTGCAACGCACTAAACGCACACCACATTGGGGAATCAGGCCTGAAGTGGCGCTAAAATACCTGACCAATCCGGTCACCCAGAGCATGTAAAGAAAAGGACAACCGTGAGCACACTATTACAACAGCGCCTGGCGATACTTGCCCGCGCAGAAAACCAGGCATTGTTGAGTCAGGGCTTACGCGGCATCGAACGCGAAACACTGCGCTTCACCACCCATGGCGATAGTGCAAGCCTGGCGCAGAGCGCCCACCCTGTGGTATGGGGTTCCGCCTTGACCCACCCCCATATCACCACCGATTACGCCGAAACTCTGGTCGAATTCATTACCCCCGCCGAACATGATATCGCGATTGCACTGGAGAAACTGGACGACAGCCATCGCTTCGCCTACCAGCATTTACCAAATGAAATGTTGTGGAGTCAATCGATGCCGCTCCCCCTGCCGGAAGAGGATAAAATCGCCATCGCATGGTATGGCAAATCGAATATCGGTATGTTAAAACATGTGTACCGCAAAGGCCTGGCCTTGCGCTACGGCAAAACCATGCAATGTATTGCCGGTATTCATTACAATTTCTCGGTTGCTGAAGGCTGGTGGCAGTTATTGCAAAAAGAAGAGGGCGATACCACGCTGGCGATGAAGTATCAATCGGAAAGCTATATCGCCATGATCCGTAATTTCCGCCGCACCAGTTGGCTGTTGATGTTTTTATTTGGCGCGTCGCCCGTGCTGGCGCGCAGTTTTTTACGCGGTCGCGCGCATCAACTGGAAACTTTATCCGACGACACGCTCTATTTGCCGTATGCCACCAGCTTGCGCATGAGCGATTTGGGCTATCAAAACGATGCGCAAGCAGGTTTGACGCCGCAAGAAAACAGCCTGGAAAACTATGTTTCCACGCTCTTTTCCGCCGTGCGCCAGGCTTATCCGCCGTATGCCAAAATCGGCACCAAGCAACATGGCGAATGGGTGCAATTGAGCACCAATGTGTTGCAAATCGAAAATGAATATTATTCCAATATCCGCCCCAAGCGCGTGATCCGCACTGGCGAGCGGCCGATTCAGGCGCTGTGTCGGCGCGGCGTGCAATATATCGAAGTGCGCTGCATGGACGTAGACCCATACCATCCGCTGGGCATCAGTTTGGAAACCTCGCGCTTTCTGGATGTCTATCTGACTTTTTGCGCACTGTCGGCCAGCCCCTTAAATAGCGAGCAAGACAGCCGCGAGAATCAGGAAAATTTCGCTTTAACCGTCAAAGAAGGGCGTCGCCCCGGTTTGCAATTGCACCGCCAGGGTGAGGCGGTTGCTTTGCAGGATTGGGGCTTAGCTTTAATCGAACAGCTCGCGCCAGTGGCACAATTGCTCGACGCCGCGCGCGGTGGTGATGTGCATGCCCAGGCACTGGCGCAACAACGCGCCAAATTGCTCGATTATTCACTCACCCCGTCCGCCCGGGTACTGGTCGATTTGGCGAAGTTTGACCATTCCTTCCCGCGCTTTGGCTTGCATCAAAGCCAAGTGCATGCGGAAAACTTCAAAGCACGCCCATTAACTGAGCAGCAACACGCGTATTACACCGATTTGGCAAGCAATTCCCTGAACGATCAAGAAGATATCGAGCGTAAGCAAGAAGGTGATTTGGATCAATTTATTTTGGCCTACCAAAATAGTACCTTGTGCCATCCTTGTTCGGTGCGGGATTTGCAACTTTTGGATGAGCCTGCGATCAATGTGCCGGCTTAACCCAGGTGCGAGCCGATAAATTCCACTTTTTGCCGTGCTTCATGCAACAGGCTGCCAAGCGAAGCCACCTCACTATGCAAGCCACCATGGGTTTTGGTGGCGAGCCGCTGCGCCATTTCCTGGGCTAGCCGAATGACGACAGAAAGTTCTTCTGAGGTTTCGCGGCGTTCCCATTCTTCATTATTGGCTGGTGACATAATTTTCCCCTGGATCAGTTTGGCTCAGTTTGAATCAGTAAGTTGACGGTGGCACAGTGAAGTTTACGGCGTAAATTTTCCACTGAGCAATTCTTATTGTAGGGCAATTTTTGGCCAAATCAAGGGTTTTCGGAAGAAAAATATTGCCGTAGATAAACTGATCAGATTCCGGGTGGTATGGCGTTAAAATACCAATAGTTTGCCAGTTTGCCAATGGACTGTGTGATAAGTTTAGAGCGAGGTTTCAAAGCCTTCCAACACATTCACGACATTGACGCCAATTTCGTTGAGCGCATAACCCCCTTCAAACACAAACACGCAAGGCAAACCCATGATGCCGATACGCTCGCCAATGCGTAAAAAATCGGCGCTTTGTAAATGAAAGCTGGAAATCGGATCACCCGCAAAGGTATCAACCCCCAGCGATACCACCAGGGCATCAATCCGGCTGGTTTGAACCCGCAGGCAAGCCGTTTCCAATGCGGCAAACCAGGTGCTGTTGGCGCTGCCGCTGGGTAATGGAATATTCAGATTGCTGCCAAAACCTGGCCCGCTGCCAGTTTCATCGGCAAAGCCCAGATAAAAGGGAAATTCGGTGCGTGGGTCGCCATGGATGGATAGGGTGAGTACGTCGGCGCGCTCATAAAAAATACTCTGGGTGCCATTGCCATGATGAAAGTCGATATCCAGAATCGCAACCCGTTTGGCACCATTATCGAGCAAATGCTGGGCTGCCAGGGCGGCATTATTCAAGAAGCAATAGCCACCGAAGAAATCGGCTCCGGCATGGTGGCCGGGTGGCCGGGTCAGGGCAAAACTGCCGCGCTCATCGCCCTGCAGGGCGTGCGCAGCGTTAATGGCGCAATCGGCCCCGGCTTTGGCTGCCAGCCAGGTGCCTGCGGTGAGCGGGGTGCCGCTATCCATGGAAAACAGCCCCAGTTTTGCGGTAAAATTTTGTGGCTCGATGTCATCACGCAGGGTGCGAATCGGCCAGACCGAGGGCAGGGCGTCGCGGTTGGCGTTGGTCGGGTCAAGCGCCAGCCATTCTTGCCAGGCATAGCGTAGAAAATCAAGGTAGCGTGGGCTATGAATACGTTCCAGCGAACCCAGGGCCACGTGTTGCGGGCTTAAAATCGGGCCGAGGTTGCGGCGTTGCAATTCCGCCAGCACAAAATCGGCACGCTCCGGCTTTTCAAAGCAAGGCAGTAATTCACCGCGATACATTTCTAGCCGTGGGGCATGCAGGGCGTGTTGTTCGTTATAAAAAGTGAGCAAAGTTTTCTCGCTGGTTCAATCGGATCAAGGTTTGATTTGCCTGGAATAATGATAGTGTAGCGTGCCTGCCAAAAAATACGCGGTAAAGTGTTGGCTACCGGGCCAATTATTGCTTGAATTTGCCAGAATTTGCATCATATGGCAGATCGTCAAACTATTTTCAAATGTTTTCAACTGTTTTTGGGAGTGGACATCATGAATCGTTATAAAGCCGCTGGATTGCATTTTTTAGGCAGTGCTGCTGTACTCTTGTTGATTGCCGCTGTGGTGCGTTGGGTTTGGTATCCCGGCCCCTTCTTCTATGTTGCAGGTGGAGTTAATTTGATCGGCATCATTGCGGGGGTGGATGTGGTGTTGGGGCCATTGATCATGTTGATTATTTTTAATCCCCAAAAGAAATCGATCAAATTCGATGTAGCTTGCGTGTTGGTGTTTCAGTTGGCCTTTTTGGGCTATGGCGTTTGGTCGATTGGGCAGGCGCGACCTGCGTTTATTACCTTTGCTGGTCAGCGGTTTTTTATGGTGACGGCCAATGAAATCGAAGAGGCGGAACTGAAAAAAGGCAGTGATGATTACTTCAGCACCTTGGCATTCACCGGGCCAAGGTTGGTTGGGACGCAAGGCCCGAGCGATCCTAAAAAAGCGGAAGATATTGATTTGGCCAGTTCTGGTGGTATGGGAATACAAAACCTGCCGCAATATTATGTGAGTTATAGCAAGGTGCAGGCACAGGTCAAGCAAGCTGCAAAGCCTGCCAGCGCGATAAATAAGTTGTCCGAAAAGGAGCGCAAGTTTTTGCAGGACTACGAAGCGGCCAATCAAGCCCGCAAGATTGGCTTTGTGCCATTGACAGGCAAAGGTCGCCTTATGTTCGCGGTAGTCGATAGTGAGAGCGGTGCGTTGTTGGAAATCCTGTTGCCGTAGTGAGGAATAAATTATTTGCAATGCATTAAAAAAATCTTACTTTTCGACCAGTTCCAGGCGATAGCCATAGCTATACACCGAAGCCAGGCGGTAACCGTTTTCCGGCACCAGTTGCAATTTGTTGCGCACGCGTGAGACATGGGTGTCGAGCGTGCGCGAAGGAATATCGATTTCGCGTGTCCAAACCACTTCGTTAATAAAGGCGCGTGACAAAGGCCGACCCATATTGCGGAAAAATAGTAAGGCCAAATCAAATTCTTTTTGCGTTACATCGATCTTTTTATCACTGTTGAACAGAATAAAGGTTTTGGTTTCAAAGGTGTAGCTGCCAAAACAAATTTGCTCGGTCGCGTTATAGGCCCCAGGGTAGCTGCGCCGTAACAAGGCTTGCACCCGCGCTACCAGCTCGCTACGGCGTATTGGCTTGATCATGTAATCATTGGCCCCTGCTGCCATGCCGGCGATGATGTCATCTTCACCCGAGCGTGAAGTCATAAACAGGACGGGCATGGTGGTGGGCAATTTGTCGCGGGACTGGCGTAAAACCTCGACCGCGCTTAAATCGGGTACATGCCAATCGAGGATGAGCATGTCGAAACTTTCACGACGTAATTGCAGTAATAAATCCTTGGCATTCGAAAATGCCTGACAAACATGACCCGCAGCACCCAGGGTGCCACAGACCAATTCTGCCTGTTGGGAGTCATTGTCAAGAACGGCAATTCTCATAATATGCGAGATTCGGATTAAAAAGAGTAGGGGGCAAGCTGGTTTCAGCCGCAAATTTATCGATAATACAGTACGACTCATCCTGGAAGTAGTTTACCAGATTTCAATCTGACTGTATTATATTTCCTGCTGGAAATTTTATCCACCACTATTTCACAACAAGAAGCCAACCGCGCTAT
>CAMBDR010000215.1 GCA_945864765.1 Janthinobacterium lividum
CCGTTTTCCTCGCCACAGACAAGCCCACATTCAGCGATTATTTGAGTGAAGCGCAAAATGATGCCATAGCACTGTTAGCTATTTTTCAAATGACATTGCGCAATGAACCAAATCACCAAATCATTCGTGAAAAAATTCAAGCAACGTCAATCGATCTTGAGAAACTGAAGACCACAGCGGAGCGACTAAATGCTATTGATGCACACCATTATCCAATTGACAAAGCCGACTTGGACGCAATCCTAAATTTGCGCTAATTGATCCCCCGGCACGGGCAGCCTCAAGCTAAAACACGTTCCCACCCCCACTCGCGAACGCACGCTGATGGCACCACGATGCTGCTCCATAATCCCGAACGCCACCGACAAACCCATCCCCATGCCCTGCCCCACCCCTTTGGTGGTAAAAAACGGATCAAACACATGATTCAAACTTTGCTCGGGTATCCCCACCCCGTTATCCTCAAATTCAAGCACCAAAAACGCTTCTTCAAAAAAGCTGCGTATCAGCAGGCGGCCAGCAACTTGCGCGCGCAGTTCGGGTGGACGAAGCAAGATGGCCTGCCAGGCATTCACCACCAAATTCATAAACACTTGATTTAATTGCGCCGGAGAACACTCCAGCAGTGGATTGGCCGCCAGATCGCATTCAATCTGCATCCCCTCGGCACATTGACCACTGAGCAAATGAATAGTCGCACGCAAACTGTCGGCGACCCGGACTGACTTGACATCCGATTCTTCCAACCGCGAAAAAGTACGCAAGTCTTTGACCAAATCACGAATGCGCTCGGTGCCTTCGCTAATGGCCGCCAAAGAACCACCCAGAGTCGCAAAATGCTGATTCAATAATTCAATAATATCGGGCGTCGCATCCTCACCCGCCAATTGTAATAACACATCGTGAAATTGCGCCAATTGCTGCGCCATATTGTAACTGCCAACCAGCGCAAAATTGGTGGGATTATTAATTTCATGCGCCACTCCCGCCGTCAAGGTGCCCAGCGATGCCAATTTGGCCTGATGCAATAATTCCGCCTGTTGCTTGCGTAACTGGCGCGTCGCCTGCTCAATTTGCCGCTCCAGCTCGCGCTGCCTGCCGCGCAATACGCGGGTGCGCAGGTGCGAGGCTTGCCACAACAAAGCACTGCCCACCACAGCACAGGTCAAATACCAATACCAGGTCTGATACCATGCAGGATTAACCTGCAGCGGCAATACCCGCTCGGCCTCAGTCCATTCACCATTACGGTTGGAACCACGCATGCGCAAACGGTAACTGCCCGGCGACAAATTGGTGTACGAGATGCTGCGCCGGCTGGAATCGGTTTCGATCCAGTCGGTATCATAACCATCCATCCGATAAGCATAGCGGTTCAATGCGGGGGCAGAATAATCGAGCGCGGCAAATTCAACGCTCAAGCTGTTGGCCTCGGAATCCAGCTGCAAAGGCAACAACCCTGTTAGCGGTTGATTCAGCGCACTGGCATTGAGCGGTTTGCCTTTGATACGCACATCCGTAATCAATACCGGCGGTTGAAATTGCCAGACTTGGCGCTGCATCGGTTGCACTACGGTTAAACCACCTGCGCCACCAAACAATAAATCGCCTTCTTTGGTCGTGACCCCGGCTCCACTCCAATAACCTGAAATATGCGCCCCTTCTGCCGCACGTAGCGCCGACACCTTCAGAGAATCCAGATTGATGCTGACCAAACCCGCGTCGGTACTGGCCCAAATATGGCCCGTTTGATCACTCAGCATTTTATCCACATTCATATTCGGCAAACCCTCACTCAAGCCCAGGCGCTGAAACTTTGGCTGGCCCTCCAGGTTTTGCATGATCGCGATGCCACCACCTTGGGAAGCAACCCAAAGCCGCCCTTTTTTATCGATCAGCAAATCTGAAATCAAACTCGCGGCCAACGCCTGCGGGTCGGCTGGCTCTGCCAGAATTTTTTGTGGTGCCTTATATGGCAGCACCCGATTTAAGCCATTGCGGGTGCCAACCCATAAACCATCAAAGCCATCACTCAGAATAACGCTCACTCTGGCATCGCTCAGATTTTCCAAACCGGGCGGACGCCAAAAGCTGGCAATACCGCCATTGGTGCCAGCGTGGTACTGCCATAAGCCATCGTTGCTGGTTCCCACCCATAGCGTTTTACCATCAAAATACAGCGAGCGCACCCCCTCTTCGCTGGCCCGCTCCCGAATCGCCAAGCGATGTAAATTGCTGCCATCGGGATTGGCCCGATACAAGCCACGATCCGTACCAATATACACTTGACCCTCTTTATCTTGCGCCAGCGCATTGACTCGCCCGGCTGGTAAGGCAGTCAAAGGCTTGGTTTGATCAATCCGTAAAGCCCCTACCCGGCCCTGCCGTGCATCGAAAATATCGACGCCATTATTACCCAGCCCCAACCAAATGCGCCCATCGGCGACCTGCAACACGCTACGCACATCCACATCCGACACGCCATCAGGGCGATGTCCACCCAATAGATTGACGATGCTGGTTTGTTGCGGATCAAACAGTTGCAAGCCGCGATGACCGCCTAGCCATAACAAGCCGGAGCGGTCGCGCAGCATCGCCATAATGTTGTTATGCGCCAGACTGGCCGGAATGGATGCCTCGTTGACAATGCGGCGCGTGGTTTGGCGCGTACTGTCCCAGGCCACAATGCCATGGCCAAAGGTCGCAATCCAAACCTGGTCGGGGCTGAGTTTGATGATGCCTGTGACCCATTCCCGCGCCAGGACAGTCGAGCCGTGTTTGGGGTTTTCTTCGACCGCAACAAATTTATTTGCACCCGGCGGCAAAAACCAGGCACCATACTGCTTCGAGCCCAGCCAAATCACACCTTGCTCATCTTGCATCAGAACTGAAATATGGGCATTTTTTTCATCTGCAAACGGTAAGCTTTGCACTTCCCAGGTGCGACTATTTGGCTTGCGCCGCAATAATGATTGCCGGGTGCCAGCCCAAAAATAGCCATTCTTATCAATCATCAGCGCGGTGACGCCCGATTTCATTGGCGTCGATTCAATTTTATTGTTGGAAAACTGTAAATGATCGATCCCGGCATCGGTCCCTATCCACAGACCATGTCGATCATCATCCAGCAAGGCATGCACCGCTACATGAGACAAACCCGGAGACAAACCCGGAGACAAACCCGGAGACAAACCCGGCGACAAGCCCGGCCGCGCGGCGCGATACACCACAAATTGATCTTTTACCTTGTCATACATGGCCAAACCGGCACTGCTGGTACCGACCCATAATCGACCAAGGCGATCGGTATGTAGCACTTCGACATAGCTATCCGGTAAAGAATTCGGGTCTTTGGGATTTTTTTGATAATGCTTGAAGCGGTAGCCATCCCAACGCGACAAGCCACCTTGCGTGCCTATCCAGATGTAACCATCGCCATCTTGCGCCAGTGCCGTGACGATTTCATGCACCAGACCTTGCTCGGTGCTCCAATGCTGAAACAACGTATCGCCCAAGCCGCGCCAAGTTGGGAGCGGTGGCAATGATGCCGTGCCGCTTTGCGCCAGCACACTTGCCCCTGGCAACATGGCTGCCAGCAAAATCCAGGCAAAGAAAGCGGGCAAGGCGCACACCCGGCGGAGGTAAGCGTAACGAATACGGACAACGAACAAAAACATCGACTCCCCAATCACACACAGATGCAAATTGCCATGATTTTAACCTGTTTGATCCCGGTGCAGTAAAGGTAAGCGAATACTAAAACAACTACCCACCCCAATTTGAGAACACACTTTGATTTCACCACCGTGTTTTTTGACAATCCCATACGAAATCGACAAACCCATGCCCATGCCCTCCCCCACTGAACGAGTGGTAAAAAAGGGATCAAAAATATGCTCGATACAAGCGGGCGCAATGCCAACCCCGTTATCCTCGAATTCCAGCACCAAAAAGCCTGGCTCGACAAAGCTGCGCACAATCAGGCTACCTGCTCTTGCCTGCTGCGCGGCCTCGGGGCGACTTTGAATCGCCTGGCAAGCATTCACAATCAAATGCATAAAGACTTGATTCAATTGCGCGGGCCAACATTCCAGTTCCGGGTTATCGGTCAAATCGAGCCGGATATCGACTTTGCCCACATATTGGGTACGCACCAGATTCACGGTCGCTTGCAAACTGTCAGCGATGCGCACCGCTTTCCAATCAGCCTCATCCAAACGCGAAAAAGTGCGCAAATCCTTGACCAGCTCCCGAATTCGCCCGGTTCCCTCACTGATCGAGGCCAGCGATTCATGCAGGCAATCAAAACGCTGCTGCAAGCTGACGAGCAACTCCGACGGTGCTTCCGGCCCGGCCAATAGCCATAAATAGCGCTGCAACTCTTGCAATTGCTCGCCCAAATTATACGCGCCGACAAAGGCAAAATTGGCGGGATTGTTAATTTCATGCGCCACACCCGCCGTTAAGGTGCCCAGCGAGGCAATTTTTGCCTGTTGCACCAGTTGCACCTGGGTGTCGCGCAAATGACTCAAGGCCGTTTCAAGCTGCGCATTACTTTGCTGCAATTCCTGATGGGATATTTCCAGATCGGCATTGGCATGATTTAAAGCATCATTCGAATCATGTAATTCGACATTGGTGATCAACACCAATTCTTGCTGGGCCTCCAATTGCCGGGTTCGCTGCTCAACAATTTGTTCCAAAGCCCGCTCACGTTGGCGTAAAACCCTGGTGCGCAACTGAATCATCATCATGAAGGCAATCGCTGCCAACAGCATCCACAAAACCCGCCACCACCAGTGTTGATACCAAAACGGTCGCACTTGAATCGGCACCACCATTTCTTTAGTGCTCCACTGCCCATTCCGGTTTGAACCACGCAAACGCAATTTGTAGCTACCCGGCGGCAAATTGGCATAGCTTACCAGGCGTCGATTGGCATCGGTTTCAATCCAATCCTTATCCCAAACATCCAGCCGATACGCATAGCGGTTGCGCTCGCTGGCCGAGAAATCAAGCGCAGAAAATTCTGCCGTAAAACTATTCGCATCAGCCGGAATCATGAGTTCGGCCGTCCTGTTTTGATCGCCGCTTTGATCGCTTTGATCGGAATTAATGTAATTTGCCATCACCGCGCGCCCCATCACCCGCATTTCACTCAATACCACGGGCGGTTGATAATTCCATGGTGAAAAATATTGCGGCTGAACCAGGGTTAAACCACTATCGCCGCCAAATAGCAATTCCCCGTTAGGCGCACGCGCCGCCGAAGCCACCCAATAGGTGCGAACTGCAACACCGTCGGCGCGCTTCATCGATTTCACAGAAAAATCTTTCAAATCGATACGCGCCAAACCATCATCGGTGCTCACCCACATATTGCCTGCCAGATCTTGCAAGATGGCATTCACATTGGCACTGGGTAAGCCATGCTCAATGCCAATCCGCCGAAAACGTGGCTTGCCAGCCGCGGCCAACATCATATGCAAGCCCCCGCTGGTGGTGCCGACCCAAAGCCGCCCTTGCTGATCAAAATAGAGGCTGCTGATATAGCCATTTGCCAAACCGGATGGGTTCCACAATTCGGGTAAAATCTGCTCTACCCGAACACCATCCGGGTCAATTCGATTCAAACCATTTTTAGCGCCCACCCAAAGACTGCCGTCGGCTGCCAGAGACAAGGCTTTAACGGCCACATCACTTAAATTTAGTTTTAAACGACGACTTTTTTCCACATGGTTTGTATCGATCTGCCACAAGCCATCCGGCCCGCCCCCCATCAACATATCGCCCTTAAACAGCAACTGCAACATCGATTCATTCGGATCACGGTCGGGAATGGCGACTCGTTCAAACTTTTTGGCGCTTAAATCGGTTCGATATAAACCACGGCCGCTACCGATATACACGATGCCTTTGTGGTCGGCAACGATGGCGCCAATTTGAGCATGGGGCAGCGCATGCTCTTCGTTTAAAGGATCGGAATACACGCGCTGTATCTGCGTGCTGCCGGGTGTAAGAATGTCGATACCATCTTGCCCCATGCCGAGCCAAATGCGTCCGTCCGGTAACACATTCACCGAAAACACATCCCCCGCTCTCAGGCGGTCAGCCCGTCCAACCGCACCAAACAGGGTAGACACGGTTTTTTGCCCCGGATCATGGCTACTCACGCCATGGTTGCTCGCCACCCACATGATGCCTGATTGGTCGCGCAACATACCCCATATGGTATTGTCCAACAAGCTGGCACCAATCGATTGATCATGCGAAATATGTCTGCCACCCGCCGCCACCTGCTGCAAATCAAGTTCCACCACACCATTGCCATCGGTGCCTAGCCACAACTGGCCATGCTTGGTTTCAACAAAACTGGTCACATAGTATTTGCCATGCTTTGCTTCTCCAGCCAAACTTACGCTACGGGCCTGAATCGAATTGGCCTCTGCCAGGAACGCACCATGCCTCTGGGTACCGAACCACATCCGATTCATGCTGTCCTGATAGATACAAGACACGATCGGCGTCGTCGAAGCGGGCAATAGAACCGGTTGAAATCCGCTATTCCCGCTCACGCCCGGTGCACGCCGCACCACGCCTTTGTCGGTTGCCACCCACAACCAGCCATCACGACTAATCACGCTGGCATGGATCGAATTATCCGGCAAACTGCTGATTTCGTTGGCGCGATGTTGTAAGTGTTCGATCTGGCGCCCATCATGCCCCAGGCGCCACAGGCCAGATTCGGCCGCAACCCAGACCCCATCGGCACCATCGTCCGAAATCGAACCAATGGTGCCGCGTACCCTGGTTGGAATCGTTTGTAATTGATCCAATTTTCGTTGATAACGCATGATCGTGCCATCATACATCCCCACCCAAATATCGCCATGATGATCGCGATGCAATGTCGCAATATAATTACTCGGCAAAGCATTTTGATCCGCCAAGGTATTGCGAAACACGCGAAAACGATAGCCATCCCAGCGCGCCAGACCGTCTTGCGTACCAAACCATAAAAAACCATCGCCATCTTGTGCAATGGCCGTCACCACTTGTTGCGGCAAGCCCTGCTCCAGCCCCAAATGCGCAAAGGTGGTATCGGTCAATAAGGGCCATAAAGGCGACTTTT
>CAMBDR010000216.1 GCA_945864765.1 Janthinobacterium lividum
TTGCGGCATGGCAACTCGCCCAAAAACAGCGGCGTTTGTGATAGTTGTGCATTCGCAGCGGTACAATCAGGATGAACGCCATTCAAATACCTGAATTATTTCCATTTATTTCTTCCCTGCATCCTCATCCCACTTCTTCAATAGTGCCAGCTTCTCACCGATCTTGATTTCCAATCCTCTCGGTGTCGGCTGATACCAACCGGGTTCCATCATACCATCCGGAAAATAAGTTTCTCCAGCGGCATAGGCATTGGGTTCATCATGGGCATACCTGTATTCATGCCCATAACCCAGTTCCTTCATCAGTTTGGTCGGTGCATTGCGCAGGTGAACAGGCACTTCACGGCTTTTGTCCTGCTTCACGAAAGCACGAGCCTGATTGTATGCGTTGTAACCAGCATTGCTCTTGGCAGCAACTGCCAGATAAATCACAGCTTGCCCAAGTGCCAATTCACCTTCCGGGCTACCCAGGCGTTCAAAGGTGAGTGCTGCGTCGTTAGCAATCTGCATGGCACGTGGATCAGCCAGACCGATGTCTTCCCAAGCCATCCTGACAATTCTTCTTGAAAGATAACGAGGATCAGCGCCACCATCCAACATTCTTGTCAGCCAGTAAAGCGCCGCATCAGGGTGGGAACCACGAACCGACTTGTGCAAGGCCGAAATCTGGTCATAGAAGTTGTCCCCCCCTTTATCAAAACGCCTTGAATTGAGCGTTAACGCATTCTGGATGAAGGCAGCATCAATCTTCTGCACCCCGGCAGCACCAGCAGCCGTTTTGCATTGTTCCAGCAGGTTCAAGAACCGTCTGGCATCGCCATCGGCATAGCCAATGATGGTGTCAACCGCCAGATCATCAAACACAAGGCCATCCAGCGATTTTTCATGGGCCCGTTTCAGCAGCAGCTTCAACTCATCTTCTGACAGGGACTTCAAGACATAGACTTGCGCACGCGACAGCAGCGCCGAGTTCACTTCAAAAGAGGGGTTCTCAGTCGTGGCACCAATGAATGTTATCAACCCACTTTCTGCATACGGCAGCAGCGCATCTTGCTGGGCTTTGTTAAAGCGGTGGATTTCGTCCACAAACAAAATGGTGCGCTTGCCTTGCGCCAGGTATTGCTCGGCTTGCTCCATGGCCGCACGGATATCCTTAACGCCGGAAAACACCGCCGACAGGGCAATAAATTCGCAGGCAAACGCGTTGGCAGTCAAGCGCGCCAACGTGGTTTTACCCACCCCCGGCGGCCCCCATAAAATCATCGAATGTGGCTGACCAGAATCAAAGGCCAAGCGCAAAGGCTTACCCGGCCCCAGCAGGTGGGTTTGCCCGATTACCTCGTCCAACGTGGCCGGACGCAAGGCTTCGGCCAGCGGCTTGGTGGGCGCAACGGAAAACAAATCAGCCATGATTCAAGCGCCGTTATTGATTAAACACATCCGCCCCTTTGGGCGCAACGAATTTAAATTGATCAGCGCTGATGGTGGGATTTTTTTCGAATTTCTTGAACACCAGCGCAGAAATTTGCCCAAACGAATCGCGCAATTCCATCGCAATCGGCACCCCGCCGCGCAAACCAATGCGGATTAATTCAAAGGTGCTGTCACGGGTCTTGGGTGTGGCTTCCAGCCATTCCACCCCATCTTTGGGCGCGGCTTCCTTCAAGCTGAAATTTTGCTCCAGATCGTTACTACCAAATAAAATCGCCGCAGGGCTGGAACCGAGCGCATTACCCAGTTTTTTAATCGTCACCTGATTTAAGTCTTTATCGTAGATATAGAGCTTGTCGCCATCGGCTTGCAGCACTTGTTCATACGGCTTCAGATACGTCCAAATAAATTTACCGGGGCGGGCAAACATAAAGGTGCCACTCGCGGGCGTGGAAATTTTACCGCCATCCTTAATCTGCCGTTGCTCAAATTCTCCCTTGGCCGCTTTGCTCTGGGCCACAAAGGCTTTAAATTGCTCCAATGCCCCGGCCTGCGCCGGACTGGTCAACAAGGTGACCAACAGCGCCGCCATCAAGCGCCCGGCAAAACGCCATTCTCCAAGACTCGCCAATGTATTCATACTATCCTTGATGCTGTTTATTCAGCTTGGGCATTATTGTTGGGCACCAAAATATCGCGATTGCCATTGGTCTGCATGCTGGACACCACGCCACTGTTTTCCATTTGCTCCAAAAGCCGGGCGGCGCGATTATAACCGATGCGCAAGTGCCGCTGCACCAGCGAAATCGACGCTTTACGATTTTTCAACACAATGGCCACCGCCTGATCATACAAGGCATCCGCTTCACCACCGCCCTCACCCGCCGCACCGCCAGCAGCGCCCGCCTCACCCGGTTCATCACCGACGCCGCCTTCGAGTATGCCATCGATATAATTCGGTGCGCCTTGCGCCTTCAAAAACTTCACCACCCGATGCACTTCTTCATCCGACACAAACGCACCATGCACCCGAACCGGCAAACCGGTGCCGGGCGGCATATACAGCATATCGCCCATACCGAGCAGGGTTTCCGCGCCCATTTGGTCAAGAATGGTACGCGAATCGATTTTACTCGATACCTGAAACGCAATCCGGGTCGGAATATTGGCTTTGATCAAACCGGTAATCACATCCACCGAAGGCCGTTGCGTCGCCAAAATTAAGTGCAAACCCGCAGCACGGGCTTTTTGCGCGATGCGGGCAATCAATTCTTCCACCTTCTTGCCCACCACCATCATCAAATCGGCCAATTCATCGATGATGATGACGATGGTGGGCAATTTTTCCAGCGGTTCGGGCGCATCGGGTGTAATGCTGAAGGGATTCGGGATCAAGACTTCATTCTTTTTGGCTTCGGCAATTTTGGCGTTATAGCCCGCCAAATTACGCACGCCCAAGGCCGACATTAATTTATAACGGCGCTCCATTTCATTCACCGCCCAGTTCAAGGCGTGCCCGGCCTGGCGCATATCGGTCACCACCGGGGCCAGCAGATGCGGAATCCCTTCATACACCGACATTTCCAACATTTTCGGGTCAATCAAAATCAGGCGCACATCTTGCGGGTCCGCCTTATACAACAGCGACAAAATGGTGGCGTTAATGCCCACTGATTTACCCGAACCGGTGGTACCTGCCACCAGCAAATGCGGCATCTTGGCCAAATCCGCTACCACCGGATGCCCGGCGATATCTTTACCCAAGGCAATGGTGAGACTCGATACGCCATCGTTATACACTTTCGAGCCCAAAATTTCCGACAGGCGCACAATTTGGCGCTTGGCATTGGGTAATTCCAGCCCCATACAATTTTTACCGGGAATGGTTTCCA
Organism: Janthinobacterium lividum; assembly: GCA_945864765.1. GTDB lineage: Bacteria > Pseudomonadota > Gammaproteobacteria > Burkholderiales > Burkholderiaceae_D > CAMBDR01. Next base: position 3,324 of record CAMBDR010000216.1, read on the forward strand.
CCACGCGTATCGAGGTAAAGGAGAGTGAACGCGCCAAATCGCGCCCCAAATTAACGATTTGGCTACCCTTCACGCCCACCGCTGGTTCCACTTCATAACGGGTAATCACCGGGCCGGGGTAAGCGGCCACCACTTTCACCACCACGCCAAAATCAGAGAGTTTTTTCTCGATTAAACGGCTGGTAAATTCCAGGGTTTCCACACTCACTGTTTCCAGCACCGCAGCGGCTTCATCCAACAAGGAAACGGGCGGCAAATTGGTATCGGGCAAATCCTGAAACAATGACACCTGGCGCTCTTTTTCCACCCGTTCCGAGCGCGGCACCGCCACCACTTGCGGTTCGATTTTGATGTGCGGCGCATCCACCTGGCGCGCACGCTCTTGCACCACCACTTCTTCACGTTTGACTGCGGCTTTTTGGCCCAATTTACGGTCTTCGCTGGCTTGATAGCCGCGTATCACACGCAAAAACGACCATTCCAACACGGTGCCAATCCGTTCAGCCAATGCCAACCACGACATATGGAAAAATAGGCTGCAACCGGCCGCAATCAATAGTAGCAATGCCAGGGTCGCGCCAGTAAAGCCAAACGCATGGCTTAAAAAGCCGCCAAACAATTCCCCCAACACGCCACCCGGCGCACGCGGCAAGGCCACTTTTAAACTATACATACGTAAAAATTCCAGGCCCATGCTGCCCACCAGCAAGAAAGCAAAACCAAGCAAACGGATCAAGGCATCGAATTCGTGCGGTTCTTCTTGCGCCTGTTGTGCCAAAAATTGCTGCGAATGGCGATAATAACTCTGCCAAACTGCACGCAATAACAACACACACCACCACCAGGCCGAAAAACCAAAGATATACAGCAGCAAATCGGCCAACCAAGCCCCCCAGCGGCCACCCAAATTACCAATTTTGGGCACCAGGCTGGCATGCGACCAAGCCGGGTCGGTTTTGGTATAGCTAAACAAAATCAACACAAAAAACGCCCCCAGGCCAGCCAAGGCCATCCAGCGCGCTTCAGAAATCAGGCGTAGCAAGCGATTGGGCAAGGGTTGGCGCTCGACCGAGGCGCGTCCGCCCGGGGGGCGTTTATAAGCACTCGCCGTTGCATTATTGCCTGCTTTGGCATTGGCTTTCGGCCCGGCTTTGGCGTTCGCTTTCTGGCTCGTGTTGGGACTCGATTTAGCGCTCGCTTTCGTGGGCGATTTTGGGGCGGCGCTTCGGTCGGCGCTTTGATCGTCGCTTTGGCCTGCGCTTTGGCCCGCGCTTTGGCCAGCTTTGGCACTGCCGCTCAAACTAACGGTCAAATCTTGGTCCGGGCTTTCGTCAAAGCTGTCGTCCAGGCTGGTGGAATCAATAGGGATAGGGCTGGCTTTACTCATAAAAATCACATCGTGGCTATCATTCAGACCGGGCTATTGTACGCAGATTCGCGCCGATTCGCGCAGATTCGTCCTGTTTACAACGGCAATTCAATATAAAAAGTCGCGCCCTGCCCGAAAACCGATTCAAAACCAATACGCCCGCCCATTTTTTCGATCAAAGCCTGACTAATCGCCAAGCCCAGGCCCGTTCCCCCTTTCAAACGGGTAGCGGACGAATCTTGCTGGGTAAATTTTTGAAAGATTTTTTCCCTGAATTCGTTGGAGATACCCGGCCCATGGTCTTGCACGCTCACCCTTGCCACCCGGTTGCCTGTGCTGATCGAGACTTCGACCGTGCCATGTTCGGGAGAAAACTTGGCGGCATTGGAGAGTAAATTGGCCATGATTTGCATCATCCGGTCATAATCCACCTTCACCGCCAGGTTGGCGGTGTCATCATGCAAGACAAAGCCCACCTTTAATTGGGCACCATACGCGGCATTGTTTTCAATCGCCTGTTCAATCATGGGAGCCAAGTCAAGCCATTGCAAATCGAAATCCATTTTCCCGGAAGCAATTTTATCAATATCCAACAAATCGTTGATCAGGCGCACCAGACGTTCGGTGTTTTTATGGGCAATATCGAGTAGCTTGACCGCAGGTGCTGGCAAGGTGCCCATGACGCCACCCAAAACCAGGCCGAGCGAGCCGCGAATCGAGGTCAAGGGGGTGCGTAATTCGTGGCTCACGGTGGAAACAAAATCATTTTTCATGCGATCAATTTTCAAGCGCTCTTCAATAATACGGTTTTCGGCAAGTTTGCGTTCATCAATATCGAGCAAGATACCGCGCAGGCGAATCGGCGTGCCAGCCTCATCGCACAGTACTGTCGCGATTTCTTCCAGCCACAAATAGCGACCATCGGCACATTGAAAGCGATATTCACTGCGATAATTGCTTTTGGTTTGCAAGGAATGGATACGCTGCTGTTGTGCCGCCTCTTTGTCGTCGGGATGCAAATAATCTTGCCAAAAATCACCTTGTTGCCATGTATGGTGATCATGCCCCACAATGCGGGGGCCTTGCGAAGAAACAAACAAATACGCAAATGAAGGCAGGCTGGCTTCCCATGAAATGGCATTGGTGCCTTCGACCAGCAGGCGGTAACGCTCTTCACTTTCGTGCTGCAATTGCGCGTGCTGTTCATACAAGCGATCCAGCATGTGATTAATCGAACGCGCCAGCCCCGCCACCTCCACACTACCGCGACTGAGCGCGCGTGACTCGCCAAAGCCGTTTTCCACCACGCTACGCGCAAAAGCATCAAGTTGGCGTAGATCCTGGGTCAGGCGCAAGGCCAAACGCGTACCCAACCACCAAACCAGAACCGACAAGAGCAGCGCAAACATCGCCACACTCAGCGGTGCCAGTACTGTATTGACTGAATCGCTACTTCCTTGCGCCAGACTAATATGGCTGGTTTGCACCAGCCGCAATTGATGCGGTGCAAATATTTCCGGCAATTGCAGTGGGACAATCACTTGTTCTTTGTGCAAGGCAGACAGATGCGGCTTACCCCAAACCAGACGACCGGAGAGACCCGCTTGCAACTCCGCCAAAGACAATTTATACATCAACGCCCCCTCGGGGGTTTTGGTACGGGCATAGGTAAAAATCTCGATCATCACCAACTCATCGCCCGCTGCCGAGGGAAAAATCGCCGACGCCGCTTTGCCGCGTTCTAATTGCTGTTTCATCCATTTCAGTTGGTGCGCGTCAAACCGGGCGCGGCCACTGCTGGCAATTTCGCGCCCTTCAAAATCAACAAACAAAAGCTGTAGGGCAATGCCATTCACCCTTTGCATACCATCCAGATACGGCACCACGTAAGTTTGCCGTCCGGCACTATCCACCAGGGCATTGGCTAACAGACTGCTGCCAGCGGCATCGGCCAGACGTGCAGAAATGGCCTGAAGTGAGTTGTTCAGCAAGCGGGTGTTAAGCTCCGCTTCTTTTTGCAACAAAATGCGCGTGGCCTGTTGCTGTTGCTGGCTCACCAACCACCACGACGCCAGGATGGTTAGCAGCAACACCGAGAGCGCCAAAGCCACGGCGGCTAACGCGAAACGGCGTGCCAAACTATCCAGAGTGAGCGTGGCCATGTTATTTCTGCGCCGGAATGAGTGCACCGTCGCTGCGATAGCGCACCATCATCAATTCTTCCGTGCCCAAAGCTTCATGCCGCTCTGGCGTAAAGGGCGGCTTGTAAGATTTGATCAAGCCACGATGCTGCGGCACTTTTTCCAGCGCCGCACGCACTTTTTCACGATCGGTGCTGCCTGCCAGATTAATCGCCCTGGCCAGAATATGCACCATATCGTAAGCATGGGCCACCCCAACGGGTGCGCGAATTTCATCGGCCTTGCGAAT
>CAMBDR010000217.1 GCA_945864765.1 Janthinobacterium lividum
TCGGCACCAATAGTGACGGTCTTTCTGTGTTTGACCCACGTACCGGGCAATTTGAAAATTTTCACAACAAACCAGGCGATCCTGGCAGCATGGCGGTGGGCGCGATATCGGCACTGGCGGGCGATGCCAAAGGCGGAATGTGGGTGGCCACCGAGACGGGCTTGTATTATCTGCCCGCTGCGGGCAAAAGTTTTATCCATTATCAGTATGATGCGACCCGTGCCGCCAATCCAGCCAATGCACGGGGTTTATTATCGGATAAATTGCATAGCCTGTTACTGGATAAAAGCGGGCGTTTGTGGGTGGGTGGCAAGCTGGGTTTGCAACGCTTGTCAATTGATGGAAAACGCTTTGAAACCATCACCGAAGGGCAGAGTATTCGCTCCTTGTTTGAAGCCAAAGATGGCAAGATCTGGATGGGCAGTTATCGACACGGTGCCGCCTGGCTGGCACCGGGCTCGACCCAGCCACATTGGTTGGATTTGGAAAAACTGGGCCACCCCTGGATTGAAGGGATTGCCCAGATGCGGGACGATCAAATTTGGTTGGCCAGCTATGGCGGTGGCATCAGCGTGGTTGCCGCCAGCGATGGCCAGCCAGTGCAAATATTGCGCCATGATCCCGCGCTTTCCAGCTCTCTGGCGCTCGATTCGGTCAAATCGATGCTGTCTGATCGTGCGGGCTGGCTCTGGATTGGCACCTGGGGCGGCGGCTTGCAACGCATCAATACCAATAATGTCATGCTCAAGGTATTGCGCCACAGTCCGACCCGGCCCAACGGTTTGAGTCACCCTGAAGTATTGAGCGTGCTGGAACTGGCCAACGGCCAAATTTTGATGGGCACCAATGGCAATGGGATCGATATCATTGACCGCCGCCGCGGCCTGGTTGGCGGTTACCGGGCTGGCAAAGGCGGCGCGCTGCCGGACCCTGCCATTACCGCGCTGGCCCAAACCAAAGATGGCTCGGTTTGGGCTGGCACCCAACAAACCGGCATCGTGTGGCAGCAGGCCGGGGCATCAGACTGGAATGCGATGCCCGGTTTGCCGCACGAATCGATACTCAAATTATTGGCCACGCATGACGGTGCTTTGTGGGCTGCCACCAATAGTGGGGTGGCGCGTTGGAAGCCTGGCCAAACCGGTTTTGAAACCATGACCGATCACACTGGCAAGCCCATGTTGAACGGCGTTACCACCCTGGTTGAAGATGGCGAGGGCCGCGTCTGGTTTGGCACCGATACCGGTCTGTGGTTTTACGAAGCGGGCGCACGTGGCCTGATGCCGATTGTAGCGGCGGGCAAACGAGCCGATGGCCTGGTTTCTGAATCGATTATCGGTTTGCTGATTGATCGCCGCGCGCGCCTGTGGCTGGCCACCGACAAGGGGCTGGACCGGATGTTGCGCCGGGATGGCCAGAGCGCGTATTTTGAGCATATCAGTGCACAATTAGGGCAGCCAGGCAAGGCATTGGGTGGCAATTTGATGGAAGACAAAGCCGGACGCATCTGGACCAGTGATTTTGTGATTGACCCGGTAAAACTGAGCGCCCATCCACTATCACGCGCCGACGGCATGGATATTGGCGCAACCTGGGGCGGGGCATTTGCACAGGCGCGCGATGGCTTGATGTTTTTTGGTGGCTCGCAAGGGGTGGCGATTGTCAACCCGGCATGGTATCGGGATGACAATTATCAACCGCCGGTGGTTGCGCTCGATCTGAAAATCAACGGTAAAGCGGCCCCGCTGAGCGCGCTGGCAGACCTGGTCAGCGCGGGGGGGGCTGTGCCAACGCTTGTGCCAACGCCTGTGCCAACACTCACCTTTAACCCGGAACAACGCGACTTTGCGCTGGAATTTTCTGCCCTCGATTATGCCGAACCGAAAAAAAATGCCTATCAATATCGCCTGACAGGCTATGACAAAGACTGGATTAACGCCGACTTTGAACATCGCACCGCCAGTTATGGCAATCTGGCACCGGGGCAATACACCCTGGTGGTGCGTGGCAGCAATCGGCTGGGCAATTTTAGCGTGCATGAACTGACGATTCCGATTTTGGTCTTGCCAGCCTGGTGGCAAACCTGGTGGTGTCGCTTGCTCGGGTTTTTAAGTATCACTGGTTCCGCATTTGGATTTTACTACTGGCGCGTGACCCGTTTGCGCAACATTATCCAGGCGCGCACCGCCGCCATTGCTGCTGCCCATGACCGATTGGCCAGCACCCATCAAGAACTGGCTTTAACCCATGACGAATTGGCAGCGGCGCACCAGCATTTGAAGGAAACCCAAACCAAACTGGTGCAATCAGAAAAAATGGCCTCGCTGGGTGGCTTGGTGGCAGGTATTGCCCATGAAGTCAATACCCCACTGGGCACCACCATGGTCGCCATTTCGGGAGCAACGAGTGCCTTGCAAGAGGTGAGAAATGCCATTGCCAATCATAGTTTAAGCAAATCGCAATTGGATAGTGCGACCGCAGAAGCCTTGGAATACACTGCGCTGGCGCTGCGCACCAGTACCCGCGCCGCCGATCTGATCGCTACCTTCAAAACCATTGCGGTGCGGGTTGATAATGACCAAAGTGTGGAAATTGATTTGGCGCACTATTTGTCGGATAGTGTCAGTCTGCTGCGTGGTCCGCTGGCGGCCAACGGTTGCAAGCTGGAGATCGATGTGCCGGATGGATTGCGCATCAACATTGTGGCCGATGCCTTGCAGGAAGCCTTGACGCGGGTGTATGCCAACATTCTGGATCATGCCTTTAGCGATGGCAGAAAAGGGCTGTTGCGCCTTGCCGCAAAGCTGGGTGATGCGGGCCAGGTGCAGATCACGATCAGCGATGACGGACATGGCATCGATGCCGCTATTCTACCCAAAGTATTTGACCCGTTTTTTACCACCAAGAGTGGCGGCGGCCATGTTGGACTGGGTTTGCATGTGGCGTTTAACCACGTTACCCAACGCCTGAAGGGGGAGATCAGTATCGCCAGTACGCCGGAACAAGGTACGACTGTCACGATCTTGCTCAAACCGGAGGTGTTGGTGAATAAGGGTGCAAATAAGGGTGCAAATGAGGGAACAAGTAAGAGCACAAGTAAAGGCACATCATGAAAATGTTCTTCTGGCTGGCGGCACTGCTGCTCTATTGCATTGCGCCAGCGCTTGTGGCGGTAGAGACCTTTGCAAATAAGCTCGTCACGACGGCAGATTTTTCCTTTACCGAGCCGCAGTTTGAAAGCGTGGAAAATACCACCTTGTTGCCCGATGCAATGGCATCGGTACTGGCGCAGGATAAACAGGGCTTTATCTGGATCGGTACGCAAGGTGGCTTATTGCGTTTTGATGGCTACCATTTGCGCAAATTTTTGCGCGATGCCAATAATCCCGCATCACTCGTCGGCGATTCCATTACGGCGCTGTGGATCGATCCAAAAAACCGATTGTGGGTCGGCACCCAAAGCGAAGGCTTGTCCATGTATGACGCGACCAGTGAGCGCTTTGTCAGTTTTGTCCATAATACTGCCAATGCCAATAGTCTGGCCAGTAGTTTTATTACCGCACTCTCCGGTGATGCCCACGGCGGCATTTGGGTTGGCACTGAAAAAGGCTTGGACTATCTGCCGCCGGGCAGTAGCGAATTTGTACACTACGGCAAGCAGGTTGGCAATGCCAATGGCCTCCATGATAATCGTATCCGTAGCCTGTTGCTGGACCGCCGTGGCTATCTTTGGGTTGGCACGCAAGCTGGCCTGCAATATCTTGAACCCCTGAGCAAGAAATTTCATGCAATCGCTGTCCTTGGTCAGGATCAGCGCGCTACGCCCGTGGTTCAAGCCCTGTTTGAGGCCCGGGATGGCAAAATCTGGGTGGGCACAGGCAAACAGGGCGTGGCGTGGATCGATCCCACAGCAGGGCCAGCGGCCACCTTCCATTTTTTGACATCGGATAGTGCCAGTGCGCCGATTCTGCAGTTTTGCCAACCCTTCCCGGATCAAATTTGGGCCAGTTCAAGCGGTGAAGGTTTGCAGGTATTGGCGGCCAATGACGGCCAATTACTCAAACGGTTACGCCACAATCCCACCACCAATACCAGTCTGGCACATGATAAGGTCAATGCACTGCTGGTGGATCGCTCCGGTCTATTATGGCTTTCAGCGGTGGGTGGCGGCTTGCAGCGCTACAACCCACAAAATGCCAGTGTGCGTTTGGTGCGGCAAGGTATCGGCCAGCCCGTCGCACAAGGGGATGCCCACAGTGTGCTGGCGCTTGCTGACGGCCGTTTGCTGATAGGCCGCATCGGCAACCGGATTGATGTGATTGATCGCAAGCTCGGCTTGACAGATCGCTTGGAAGCCAAAGCTCAGGGCACGGCATCGAACCTGCACGGCAGCATCACCACCATGCTACAAATGGATGACGCAAGCCTGTGGGTTGGCACCATCAGCGATGGTTTGTTTCGGCTCGATAAAGGGGCGCGCTTCTGGAAAAGTTTTTCCTTGGCTGAAGGTTTGCCCGATCTGCGGGTATTTCGCTTGCTCAAGAGCCGTGATGGCGGCTTATGGGTTGCCACCAAACGTGGCTTGGCGCAATGGGACCCGCAATTGCAGCGCTTTATTGCAGTTCACGACGCGGGCGGCAAAAAGATGCAGGAATCCTTGCATGCGCTGGCCGAAGACCAACTCGGCCGAATTTGGGCCGCCAGCCATAGCGGCCTATGGGTCTACCAAAAACGGCTGGGGTTGCGCCTGATTGAGCATGAACCACAACGTCCCACCAGCCTGATTACCAACCGCGTCAACGACTTATTATTTGATTCTGCCAATCGCCTGTGGATCGATACGGCGCAGGGTTTGGAACGATTGACGCATTGGAATGGTGAACGCGCCGAATTTGAGCATATCAGCAGCTTGATCGGACGGCCTGGCCACTCAATCGGGGAAAACTTGCTGGAAGATAAGCAAGGCCGAATCTGGACTGAATCCTTGATCCTGGACCCGCAGCGCATGCGTTATTACCCACTTTCCAAAGCCGATGGCTTGAATATTGGCGTGACCTGGTTTGGCGCAAAGGGGCGCACGCAGGACGGTTTGCTGCTCTTTGGCGGCTCGGTCGGACTGGCCATTGTCGATCCCGCCCAATTTAAACCCTGGGAATATCACCCCCCGCTTCATGTCACCGAACTCAAGCTGGGCGGCATCCCTTATCCGGCCGGGGTACTTACTCCAGAGCTGCAACTGCACCCGCGACAGCGCAATTTTTCCATCGAATTTGCGGCACTCGATTATACGATGCCGCAAAATCTCCATTACCGCTATCGCTTACTGGGCTATGAGCGCGAATGGATTAACACCAGTGCCGATCATCGCAATGCCAGTTATGGTAATTTATGGCCCGGCCAATATACCTTGCAAATACGCGGCAGCAATCGAACTGGCCAATGGAGCGAACACGAGCTATCGATTCCGATTCGGGTCTTGCCTGCGTTTTGGCAAACCTGGTGGTTTCTGATGTTGGCACCCATGGCAATCGGTGGCCTGGCTTTTGCACTGTACCGCTGGCGCACCGCCAGGCTCACCAAACTGGTCGCGGCGCGCACGTCGGATATCATCAATATTAGCCGCATCGGGCAAGAACTCACCGCCACCCTCGATACCGAACAGGCGTTTGACCGCGTTTATAAAAAAGTGCGCGCCCGGCTGGATGCCTTTGCCTTCAGTATCGGCGTCTATGATGAAGCCAAAGCTGAGATCCGATTTGTGTATCAAATTGAAGACGGCAAGCGCTACCCGAATATTGCCATCAGCATGAGCGAGCAGGCCAGGCCGGCGGTCTGGTGTGTGCGGGAGCGGCGCGAATTAATCGCAGCCAGCAGCGATGAATTACTCAATTTTGTTTCAGCAAATTTACCCGTACTCTACGGTGAGGGCACTGAAACCGTGGTGTATTTACCCTTACTGCTGGAACAGTGCGTGATCGGCTGTATTTCGGTGCAAAGTAAAAAAAGCCACGCCTATGACAAAAATCAGCTCGAATTTTTGCGCGTGCTGGCCAGTTATATCGCCATTGCCGTCTCCAATTCCATCGCCCATGGTGCGCTGGCCCAATCCCACACCGAGCTGGCCAATGCGCATATTGATCTGGCCAACACCCATAGTCAACTGGAGAGTGCGCATCGCAATTTGAAGGAAACTCAATCGCAACTGATTCAATCGGAAAAAATGGCGTCGCTGGGGCAACTGGTGGCCAATGTTGCGCACGAAATCAACACGCCGCTGGGCGCGGTGAAATCCTCGGGCGGCAATATTGCCGATGCGCTCGAAAGAACCCTGACCGATATGCCCAAATTATTCAAGCTCTTGTCAGATGAGGAAGAACAATTATTCCAGGCCATGCTCAGGCAAGCCTATAGCAATACCACGCTGTTAAGCAGTCGCGAGGAACGTACGATTAAACGGCAAATGTGCGCCCAACTGGAGCACGAAGGCATTCCCGATGCCATGCAAAAAGCCGCCATTTTGATGCAGCTCCATGCGCAAACCATGCTGCCCACCTTATTGCCACTATTACGCCACCCGCGCGCCGATTTTATTTTGGATGCGGCCAATAATCTTGCGGCGATTATTAATAGTTCCAGCAATATCAATACGGCAGTACAAAAGATTTCAAAAATCGTGTTGGCGCTCAAGGCGTATTCACGCAATAGCGGTGGTGAAATGATCCCATGCAATTTAAGTGATGGACTGGAAACGGTGCTGATGCTATACCAAAATCAAATTAAATCGGGCACCGAACTGGTGTGTGAGTTTGACCCGATTGAGCCCATTCTTTGCCTGCAAGATGAACTTAACCAGGTGTGGACCAATTTGATACACAATGCCTTGCAGGCGATGAATTATCAGGGCACCCTGACGCTGGCCATTCATCGGCAAGGCAATGAAGCGGTGGTGTCGGTGCATGATAGCGGCTGCGGCATACCCGAGGCGATTCGCGGCAGAATTTTTGATGCGTTTTTTACCACCAAGCCGACAGGCGAAGGCAGCGGTCTGGGGCTGGATATCGTGAAAAAAATCATCGATAAACATCATGGGCGGATTGAAGTGCAAAGCGAAGTGGGC
>CAMBDR010000218.1 GCA_945864765.1 Janthinobacterium lividum
TGCGACTCGCTTGACTGATCATCGAGTTTGCCCAGGTGCGAAAGCGTATAGGAGAAGTGATTAGGCATCCACTTGCGATAGCCACTGTCGATTACCATCTGCAGGTGATACCAGACCGTGCTGCCATAGGCACTGACCAATGGGTCTTCGTTAATAAAGGTGATCGAGTTATAAGACAAAAAGTGCGCGGCACGGTTAAATACATTGCGTTCTTCCAGACCCCAGCCGAATTTCTCGTTCACATCGATTGACTTTCCCTTCACCGTAATGGCGGGGTAGCGCGGTTGCTCCAGGTTATTGCCATGAATGACTTCCCATTGCTTGACGTTGATCCAGGCAGCGAGACCCATCTTGACATCTTCAATCGCCCATAAGCGGCTCTTTTGGTCGTAAATATCATTGCAATTGCTCGCCGTGATGAGTGGTGCGTTGGCAATGCCCAGACTTCTCAGCACGTTGCTGTTGCTGGGGCGCCAGTCCGCGCCGCTATCCTTGTTTTGGGTAAAGCAGTTCGCCCCTTCTTTGAGCCAAAGCCGGATGTTCTTTGCCATGTCATCCAGGCTTGCATTGTTTTTTGCATTGGCCGCTTGCTGATACTGGTATTGGAAATAGGGCACATTGCCGGGGGTGGCGACACCGTTTCTGTCTTTGTAGATATCGGGATCCGTCTTGTCGAAGCCGTCGAGCGGATGCAAGCGCGGCAACCACGCATTCCAATCCGGAAATTGCAGGGCAATCGGCAATTGACGCATGTTCAGGTTGCCGTAGAGATTCACCAAATCGCCCACGGCAGTGCCGTCCGGGTTGGCATTACCGGGGAACAGATAGCCTTTCATCTGTGCATCGCTATTGAGCACGGCATCCACCCCCGCGCCGGCAGCCCAGTCCGTGACGTTACGCGCATCGATACCGGTGCCGGGCTGATAGGGTGGATTCCACGGCCAGGCATTTGCTGGTGCAGGGGTCGTCAGTTTGCGGATATAGGCGGCAATCTGCTTGCCCTGGGTCTCGCTTAAACCATGAAACACCGAGCGCTCAATGATGGCATCATTGGAAAAGCGGAAATACTTCAAATCACGCCCATCCCTGGTGTGGCAATCACTACAGGCTGCGGTAATTCGACCCGCCGCAGATTGTCCTTTCAGGATGCCATATTTTTGGGCAACAAACGGATCGACCAGCGATTCACGGCGGCTCCAAAGCGTGGCCCCTGCGGCCCGGTCGGCCTCGGCGGTCAAGGGCGCAACCCAGTTTGCGGGGTTATCCAGCGCGATTGCGCCCTTGCCCAACACGCGCGTACCGGCACGCATGACATCCAGATCAACAATCCGGAAACCCAGGCTACGTTTGTCCGGATTGGTGTGACGAAACTCAATGGTATTGTTGCCGGCAACCAGACCCGTAATGGGTACGGTAAAGCGCACCGTATGAAACGCACCACCGATGCTGCCATAGGCGCTTTCCGGCTTCATGACAGCGATACTCGCGTTGCCATGCAGGGTGTTATCGCCGGTGTAGTGCTTCAATGAAATCCATGTGCCACCATTGATTCTTACCGATGCCTTCACCATGGCCGCATTTTTGTCCAGCGTCGCATCGCCATAGCCGCAGGAATGACACTGCACATACAGGGCGTTCACGCCGGTAATATTGGGCAGGTTCAGTACGATGCTGGCGCTGGTACGACGCCCCAGCACCTCCAGCGGCAGCCTGCCAGACACCTGCGTTTTGGCCTTGTAATTCGCCGCTACGGTCACATTACCAGCCGGCATGGTCAAGGTAGTGGTAGCCGAGCTTACGCTGGCAATGGTGGCACTACCTGTGGTGACACTCCAGCGATCAAAATCCTGGTTCGTCGGGGCCGCGTTGGCCGTTATGGTGACCAGCCTGCCTGCCGGGTAGCTGCCACCACCCGTGCCATTGTTCACCGTCAGGTTGAAGGTGGTTGACGACACCGTGCCGTAGATCGCCTTAACCACCGTCGTGCTTTGCATCAGTGCCAACGCGCCATTGTTAAACAGCGCCAGACGCGGCGTACCTGAATTGGCGGTGCCGGAAGACCATACACTGGCACCTGCCGCATTGCGCAACACCAAATTGCCGTCCGGTTGCATGATCAAACGGGTTGCAGAATTGCTTGCGGTACTCCAGAGTGAGGCATTGCTCTGGACATCTCTGAGCACCAGATTGCCATCACCTTGCAAGGTGAGCCGAAAACTGCCATTGAGCGACAATAATGACTGGTTCTGGTTGAGTGTGGCCCCGTTGGCGAGGCTATCTTGAGCACTGGCGTGGTTGGCCAGCAGGAAGGTCGCCAAAAGTAAGGTCATGAGCATCCGGAACGCCGTTATGAATTGGTCTTGCCTCCCGGTTGATCGCTTATTATTCAATATTGATTTCATAAGTCTCCTGTTTGGTTGATTTGTTTAGCATGGCAAACCAACTTCGCTTGCACACTGGTCCGCAACAATACTACATTTAATCAGCATGCTGAACAACTGGCCAAAAGTACGATTAATTTGTTTTATTTGGCCATAAAATTGCGTGGCGCTACTCAAGAAATTTGGCCGCTGAAACGAAAAGCCTGATCAATACAAGTTATGCGGCCAAATAATTGAGGGCCGCTCGTCAAGCGCTTGGGCAATGGCATCGCTCATGTTTGTCGGTGCTGGCTTAAGTATTTGCCCAGCATGGCATACAACAACGCTGGCGGGGTGGGTTTGCTTATAAAATCATTCATGCCGGCGGCGCTGCCGCGTTGGCGGTCTTCGCTACGGGTATTGGCACTCATTGCCAGAATCGGCACTCTGGCGTAGCGGGGTTCGCCACGGATTTTGGCGGTGGCTTGAAAACCATCCATCACCGGCATTTGCAGATCCATCAAAATGCAATCAAACACGGTATCGCTCGCCAGCGCCATTTTCACCGCTTCGGCACCATTGTTGGCCACAGTGACGATTGCACCCGCCGATTCCAATAATTCAACCGCGATTTCCTGGTTAAATTCATTGTCTTCAGCCAGCAAAATGCGGGCGTTACGGATCGATTTGGCGGCTTGCGGGCTTAATTCCTGTTCGCTGATTTTGGCGGTCTGCCCTGTTTGCCCTGCTTGTATTGCTTGTACTGTTTGCACGGGTTTTTGGCATTGGTTCAGACGCACTTTGAACCAAAACGTGCTACCTGCGCCGATGTTGCTGGTGACACCGACTTCACCACCCATCAAATCGGCCAACTGTTTGCAAATGGATAGCCCCAGCCCGGTGCCACCGAATTGGCGCGTGGTGCTGGTATCGGCCTGTTGAAACGGCTGGAACAATTGCGCTTGCTGTTCTTCGCTTAAGCCGATGCCGCTATCTTTCACTTCCATTAACAGCGAACAATGGGTGGTGTTTTGTTCAGCGCTTTGGTCAGCGCTTTGTTCAACTTGGGTAACGCGCACCAGCACGGTGCCGGCGCTACTGAACTTGATGGCATTGGCGGCAAAATTGAGTAGCACCTGGGTGAGCCGGAGCGGGTCGCCGCGCAGCATGGCAGGCAGGGCGGGGTCCAGTTCCACGGCATACTGCAAGCCTTTTTCATGCGCTTTGGGTTCAATCAAATCGCGCACGGTGTTCAGCATTTGGCGCAATTCAAAATCACTCGATTCAATTACCAGCATGCCGACTTCAATTTTGGAATAATCGAGGATATTGTTAATGATGCCCAACAAGTGTTCACCCGAGAGATGAATTTTTTGCAGATAGGTGGCTTGTTTGGGGTCGGAGGCGGTTTTTTGCGCCAGGAAGGATAGTCCGATAATTGCATTCAAGGGCGTGCGGATTTCGTGGCTCATATTGGAAAGAAATTCCGATTTGGCGCGGGTAGCGGCTTCTGCCACTTGTTTGGCTTCTTCTGCCACTTGTTTGGCTTGTTCCGCCAATTGTTTGGCCTGCGACAATGCTTCGGTGCGCTCTGCCACCTTGGCTTCCAGGGTGGTGTTCAATTCGATTAATTCCGCTTTGGCTTGTTGCGTTGAAATAAGCGAAGCATTGAGCTCACTGGTGCGCTGCGCGACCGTGTCGTCAAGCTGTTGGGTATGTGCCAGCAATTGGGCATTTTTTTCGGCAATTTGGTTGGAAAGCAGTTTCTCCTGCTCGACTGCTTGCAATAGCGCAGCTTGCTTGGTTTGTAATGCTGTGGCGTCCAATTCTTGCTGTCGCCATGCGCGCTGAATCATGCGTAAAAAGAATAAGGACATGACAATAAAGCCGACCCATAAACCCGCCATGATGGCGGCTTGCTGACGCCATTTCGCAAAAACCGCTTCATGACTAAAGCCGACATTAATAAAAATGCCGTATTGTTCATTGTAGCGGTAGGAGCGCAGGCTTTTTTCTTGATTAAGCCCCAGCCCGCTCGAAGTAAAACTGCCCAGCAGCCTGTTTTTTTTGAGTGCTGCGGCAAATTCGGGCGAGGTGTCCTTGTTGCCAATCGTGTTTTGCACGTTGTTAAGTTTTGGGTAGCGGGTGATTAAACCCAGATCGCTGTCGCGCAGGGCGATAGAGCCACCCGCTGCCAATTCGACGGTTGCCAATATTCTATCCAGGTCATTGAAGCGAATCGAAGCCATGACCAAGCCGCAAAAGCTGCCATCGGGTTTATTGAGGCGTCGCAGCATGGGCAAAATCTCGTGCCCAAATACTCGGCCTTTAACCGGTTTGCCGATATGAAACCTGATATCAGGATGGTCGCGCAGGATGGGGAAATAGTCGCGATCAGCGACACTGGTGAAGGAGGACGGGACGGTCTCACCGTATGTAATTTTCCCGTGTTCATCGGTGGCAAGCAAAACGCCCGCATACGGCAAAAACCGTTTTTGACGCAGTAAAAATTGATTGAATGCTTCTTTATTAATCGGGCCTTGGGCACTTTGTTGTTCAAATTCATCGGTGGCTGCCGCCAGCGCGATATCAATCGAGCGGATCATGTTGGAGAGACTTAATTCCAAGGTTTTGGCCAAATTTTGCGTGCTGACCCAGGCATTCTTTTCCGCTTCGTTATACTCCAACCATGATGCAAACACCAGGATGGAAGAGACGATCAAAATCGTTGCCGCCACCCAAAGGTTGAGCATTTTGTGGTGTTTCGCCGCTTGAGCGGAAGCGTTGTCTTGCATGGATATTTCCCCTTTCCAACCGTGTGTTGTTGGAATTTTTGTAGCGTAGTTGGAATATCATAACAGGCTATTTATTGCTTGCGCCAGAAACGCTTTTACAATCATCAATATTGTTGCTCCCCGGCGCATTTCCCGCGTCCCCACCTATTTTGGATTGCGCGCGAAGACTTCGACTTCATAGCCGCGTTCAACCAATTTATGCGCGGCGCTCATGCCTGCGCCGCCGCCACCGATAATGAAAACTTTTGCCATTTTTGCGCCGATTATTGGGTTGTTGGATTGTTGGGCGATTTTACGCCAAGGGTTGTGGCTTGTGGGGGATTTTTGGGGCTTGGGACGCGCGGTGTGGGCTTGGCAAGTACAATGGCCGGGTGGGCCTTTTGCATTGCTATTTGTTGAAATTGTGCAAAACCAAGGGGTGAAAAGGCGACGGCCAGTGCAGGACTGGCCGTCTAATCGTCGCGAGTCGGAGTTGCAATAACGCCGATGCTGTCATATTTCGCAATTTTGGATCAGTGACACAAGTTGCGATGGCTGTTACTATACTTCCTTGTACATCCAATGTCAACCCAAATATGGCTATCAACTACACAACGCTGGTCGAAAATTTGTCTGGCTCACGCCTCAAAACATACAAAAACCGCATGGGGTGCGCAAGCGATGCCGAGACAATCAAGCTTTTTTTCCTTTTTCAAGATATCTCAGCCCACCTGTTTACCCCCTTACAGTTGTTGGAAGTGACATTGCGCAACGGCATTCACACCGCCGTCAAGAAAAAACGACGCCAGGCTGATTGGTATAACCATATTGCATTGCCGAAGCAGTCGCAGAATCATCTTGCTTTTGCCCAGTCTTCAGCGATGGCAGATTTGTTGGGCATTCGGGTGCCGACAACAGACGACATCATTTGTCGCTTGCCCTTCGGTTTTTGGGTGTATATGCTGGATGCGCAGTATCGTAACACTGCACCATCGACGCACATTTGGGATCGGCATACGCACGCCAATGTTTTCCCCAATGCAGGCGGCAATGGGACCAAAGCTATTTTCGCCCGATTGAAATTGATAAATACCTTGCGTAATCGATTATTTCATCATGAACCTGTATGGAATGGCCATCACATTGCTTCTACTGAGCAAGCGTTAAACAAGATTAAAAGCGAATACAGGAATATTACGGAGGTGTTAGGTTGGATGTCACCTGAAATGAAAGGATTGCTTTCGGGATGGGGTTTTGATGGACGGCTTGCATTGGCATGTGATGCAGCACGCTTTGATCGCAGGCTATGGTAGTGCTTACGCCAAGGACGAAAAAATCTGCTATCTGTTACTTATGAAAATCTCTTTTTACTCGCACCACTTTCAGTGCTCATAGCGTATCGCGGTATGCTTTCTTCGCGGCACGAATTGCTGCCCATTCATCGGGTGTAAAACGGTGGTTACTACCATCAGCCAGGCCAGCGCGTGCGCTTTGTACTTCGCGGCTAAGCCATTGGTCATAGGCTAGCGAATCGGTATCCTCAAGCGGATTGAAATTATATTGTTGGAGGGCAGACATGGTAGCTCGCAAAGTAAAATAACCCACTCATTTTATGCCATTGGCGTCGCCGTGTTTCGGCAGAGCACAAAAAAAGCCCGGAAAGGGCTTTTTTTGTAACTTGCATTGAGCAAGGGGCAATTGATCTCTCATGGTGCGCTATTCGGTGAATACGGCCTCGTCAGAGGGCCAAGCGTTTCGAGTGTTGTTGGGCGGAATCATACAGCATTACACGAATTTTACAATGAATTTTTTGCGCGGATTAAGCTATCTAATTGCAAAATGGCACATTGTTCAGCACGGAATTGTGCCCTTATACGCCGCGCCATACTCGCTTCGCCAACAATATCACACCGGGGTAAAACTGGCCATTTATCTGGAAGCGACGGTGGCGGAACTTCTCGGGAAAGTAC
>CAMBDR010000219.1 GCA_945864765.1 Janthinobacterium lividum
CGCCAAATTTTGATCAGGGTGCCATTGAACATGGCGCAAGCCCCCGGAAACGGGTTGAAAGCACGGATTTGGCGCTCCAGCACCACGGCGGGCTCGGTGAAGTCCAGCATCGCTTCGTCTTTGTGGATTTTACTGGCATAGGTGACGCCTTCTTCCGGTTGCACCACCGCTTCCAGCTTGCCATGGGCCAGTTTAAACAGGGTGGTAACAATTAACTTGCCGCCCATTTCGGCCAGCTTGTCGTGCAGGCTGCCCGTGGTGTCGGTCGGTAAAATCGGTATCCGCTCTACCGCTAACATGGGGCCGGTATCCAGCCCTAACTCCATTTGCATGATGGTGATGCCGGTTTCGCTATCGCCCACCTGAATCGCCCGGTGAATCGGGGCCGCACCACGCCAGCGCGGCAGGAGCGAACCGTGAATGTTGAGGCAGCCATGCGGGGGGATGTCCAACACCGTTTGCGGCAAAATCAAACCATAGGCGGCCACCACCATCACGCTGTGTTCGGTGGCGCGCAGGCGATCGTGCGCTTCGCTCGCTTCTTTGTGATATTTGCCGTTCAAGCGCAAACTGGTCGGCTGAATTAAAGGCAGGCCATGTTCCAGCGCATATTGCTTGACCGCCGACGGATGTAATTGCATGCCGCGTCCGGCCGGGCGATCCGGTTGGGTTAGTACCAGCTCAATCTCAAACCCGGCTTGATGCAGCGATTTCAGCGCAACGGCCGCAAATTCCGGTGTACCCGCAAAAATGATTTTCATAGCGCTCCTAGGGACGAAATTGGGTTTCCAGCCAATCCAATGCTGCACTTGGCCATAGCCCGTTGTGGGTTTCGCAATAAGCCGTTGTAAAATCGGCGTCATCGTCGGCGTCAATTTTACGCGGAAATGTTAATTCGCGCCGTGCCAATAAGGCCATCGCAATCAGCGGATACCGATTCAATGCATCCGCCAGCACGGTATTGGCTTGGTCAAGCTGATTGAGCAGGAACAAGGCCAGCGCATGATCGTAACGCATGTGAATAATATCGTTCGGATAGCGCTGCGCCAGCGTCACGGCGGCATCGTAGCGCTCAGTTTCCAAATAATACGTCATCAGAATCTGACGCCAATGCCGCTCATCCTTGCGGTGGAAAGAAAACAGGATTTTTTCCAGCCACTGAATAATCGCTATGCGCTCGCCAGCATCAATCAAATTGTCCAGGTGTTGAATCGCCAAATGCATGGCCGGCCGATTTTCCACCATATCCCAGTTTAAATGAACCCCATTGCTGCTTGGCAGATGCTGCACCACCACATCAAATAAGGCCGCACTGCGCGCAACCAGGGGGAGATTGGTAGCCCTTGCTTGCTGCGGCGAACCATGGGCAATAATGCGCGTCAAGTCGTCCAGAATCTCAAAACTGTCCCACAAAATTGGGTATTGCTTGAGCAAGGGCATCCAGTCCGGGGCCATTTGCCAGGCCAAATCATAGGGCACGCCCTCACTGGCCGCTTGCTGTGGCAAAAAGGTGTAGTGCTGATACCACTCATCCAATGCCTCTTGCAACTGCGGATTGGGTTCAAGTTGCCCATCTTTGTTATTTTGCAAGATGAAATGGTAGGCGCATTGAGGTTGGGCTGCGTTGGCAACCAGGCTGAGTAATTCTTTCAGTGGCTGGCTGTAATCGAATGCCGATTTGGTAAACAATTGTCGGGGATTGTCCGCCATTTGATTGAGTAAGTTGATCGTTGGCGTCATCACTTCGCCATACAGCCGATGAAAGCGCAGTGCCCAAAAATGCCCACGCCGGCTGGCTTGTTCCCAGTTTTCTTGCCGTATCAGGAGCATCACTTCGAGGCGTGCCACATCCGGGTGATCGGGCGTGAGGTCTTCGGCATGGTGCAAGGCATCCCACGCTTGGGCCAAGTGCTGTTGATTGGTTAAACTCATCGCCAGATGCAGCCAACCGACCGAGCGCATCGGTCGCGTGACATGGCGCGTGGCGGTGCGGGCGATTTTTTCTTCTTTTTCCAGCAGATCCAGGGTTTGACAGGCATCGAGCAAGGTTTGCAACAACGGCCAGTGATCTTCCGGCCAATTCGGAATCGGGCGATCGAGTTCGCTGAACCAGGGTTCGAGTAATTGAATTACCTGCGCCGCGCGTTGTTCGCGCAACATGGCAAAGGCTTGATCGGCCAGAGCAGGTAATGAAATATCGGAATCGACCAATTCGATCCAGCGTGATTCGGGCAGGCTGTCGAGAAAAAATGGCAGCATATTGATGTCCGGCAACCACGCGGCAAAGCGCTTAAAGCCAGAACAGCATTGTTTGAATTGACGCCCGGAGCCACAAAAACAAGGATCTTTACGTTCGGGCAAAGGCAGTATTTCAAAGCTGAAGTTGCGGTGCGGCAAGGGTGTGGCTTCCCAAATTTTGCGTGCCAAGGTGCGGAAAAATTGTTCTGGCGTGCCTGCGCTGGCGGGTAATTGGCTACTTAATTGGGGCATCAGGCGCTGGCCGCTGTGTAACATCCACTCAGTGAAGCGCTCGAAATCGGCGTGAGTCGTAATGACAGTAATGCAGAGCTTGAAAAAGCTCGCGTGGTGTTCCAAAGGGAGGAGGCCCAGTCTGTTATCGAAAGTATTGCTCATTTACAATCCTTTGCGCGGTGGAAAGCTTACCACGATATTAAATGCCCGTAATTTGGGTTGATTTGAATAAAAAACTGGCAAACTCAACCTGGAGCATTTCTGTCATTATAAATTTATTAGATTCATTCTGGTTCGTAGCGCAGAAAAATACTGGGCTGCTGTGGCAGTTTTGTGCATTTGCTGCGCATTTATGACTGAAATACCTGGATTTTGGCAATGCACCGGGTTTTTTTGTGACAGCTCGGAGTATAGTCTTTGTGATTTCGATGGTTGAATGGTTGATTTCTTTAATGGAGAAGGATGATGGCTTACTATACCGATGAGCGACGCTATTTTCATGAATTGGCCGAGCATTGCGACAAAAAACGTATTTTATTTGCGGGCGATTCATGGTTTTCGATCCCTGATCTGGCAAATATCCCGATTCAATTTGAAAAGCACTGTGATTTATCGATTCTGTGTTTGGCTAACCCTGGCGATACTTTGGCAGAATTGGTACAGGGTGCGCAATTTGAGCGTCTGTGTAAAGTGATTGGTGGTGATAAAGATGGGCAAAAATGGGATGCGTTGGTCTTTAGTGCGGGTGGCAATGATGTGCTTGGGCCGGATATCGCCAGCGTTCTCAAACCGCCCGCTGTAGCGGGAAGCCTGAATCCGCAAGATTACCTGGATGATGCTGCGTTAGCTAAGCATTATGCCCAAATCCGCCAGCGTTTGATGGTGTTGCGGCAAATTCGCGATGCGTCGGCTACCAATCGCCAGACGCCGATTTTTATTCACTCCTACTCACGGGTAACCCCGCGTGATGCCGGACATAAAGTGCTTGCCTGGAAACTGGCCGGGCCATGGATTTACCCCAAACTGATGGCGCAAGGCATTACCGATTGTGCATTGCAAAGCGCGCTGGTTGGCGTGTTGAATGATTTATTCTTTGCACAATTGCAAAGTATTGCCAATGAGCCAAACGCAAACTTCCATCTGATTGATGTACGCCACGTGTTACCGCCCGTGCCTTTTGCGCTGCGCGATGTCGGAAATGAACTATGGGACGATGAAATCCATCCCAGTTCCAAGGGTTTTGAAATTTTGGCGTGTCAGCATTTTATTCCGGCTTTGCGGCAAATGGGCATTGTTTAAGCTACAATGTCTGCCCATTCCCCATCCCTTACGGTCCAGGTTGAGTCATGACAACACCATCGAATTTTAGCGCCAACATTAAGCAATACCTCACCCCACCCGGCGAGGGCGTCTTTACCGTGCATACCGCCAGCGAGCGGCGCAATAGTCTGCAAACCCGTTTGTACGGCGCGCAAGTGGTCGCCGACAAGCAAGTGCGTTTGCAGTGGGAACAAAGCTTGAGCCAGGACTTGCCCACCGCCCAATGTGTGGTGTTTGGCATCGCTTCCGATTGCGGTGGCGGCATCCAGCGCGGGGCTAACTGGGGGCCTTTGTTTTTGCGCGAAACCATGCTGACCCAACAGCCCGATCTGCCCGCCTATGATATTGGTGATGTGCGCGTGATTCCGCACCTGTTGCATGATAAATATCTGAATCAGGAAACCATCCAAAGTTGCCGCCTCGCCCTGTATAACGATGCCAATAGCACTTTACCGGTGTCGCCGCTCTCGATTGCCTATGATTTTGCCTGCGGCTTTCATCAAACGTATCCGGAAAAATCGATTTTTATGATCGGTGGTGATCATTCGGTGAGTTACCCGATGGTGCGTGCTTATCTGGAAGCCAAGCGCGCGCAGGGTAAAAATGTGGCGCTGGTACATTTTGATGCGCATACCGATTTGTTGGAAAGCCGTTTGGGGATTGACTTGTGTTTTGGCACCTGGACCAGTCATATTTTCCCGTATTTGCCATCTCCCGCGCATTGTATTCAAATCGGGATACGCGCCAGCGGCAAAGATCGCGGCCATTGGGAGCAAAAGTTTTCACATTCGCAATATTGGAGCAGTGAAGTTACCCAGCGCGGCGGCGTGGCCATTGGCGCGGAGATTGTGCAAAAGCTTCAAGCGCTGGGGGTGGAAGAAATCTATGTTTCTTACGATATCGATTGTCTCGATCAAGCCTTTGCGGGCGCAACCGGCACGCCCGAGGGCGGCGGCATGACGGTGCAGGAATCGCTTGATATTTTACAGGCCTTAACCGCACGCTTTACCCTGAGCGGGGCCGATATGGTGGAAATTGCACCCCTGGTGAAAGCATCGAATATTACCCAGCCCGAACCGGAAACCACACTCGCTTCGGCCACGGCCTTATCGAATTTAATGATACGGGCGATGGCCAGGGCCAAGGCTTAAGCTAAATTCATCCAACCTCATCCAACCTCATGTTAAAAACCATGTCTTATTTTGCCCAGCCGCTGGTGGTGATCGACTTTGAAACCACCGGCATGAGCCCGAATATGGGCGACCGCGTGACCGAAGTGGCCGCCTTGCGCATTGTTGAGGGGCGGGTGGCGGCGCGCTATGTGTCGCTGATCAATTGCGGGGTGCGGGTGCCGCCGTTTATTACCGAGCTAACCGGTATTACGCAAGCCATGGTCAACCGCGCGCCGGCGGTGGCGCAGGTGATGCCGGAATTGGTCGAGTTTATTGGCGATGCGGCTCTGGTGGCGCACAATGCCAGCTTCGATGAAAAATTCCTGGTCGCCGAGAGTGTGCGCCAGGGTTTGCAAAATCAACATCAAGCTTTGCTCTGTTCGGTGAAACTGGCGCGCCGTTTGTTTCGGGGGCTGGATAGCTATAGCCTGGGCCGGGTCGCCAAATCGCTGGGGATACGTTTTAACAGCGCAGCACACCGGGCCGAGGCCGATGCCGAAGTGACGGCGCAATTGATGTTGCATATGGGGCAGCATTTGCATGAAGAATTTGGTTTGAGTCAGATTGATGCGGGTTTGTTGCTGGCCTTGAATAAGGTGAGCGCGGCTAAGGCGGATGTATTTTTGCGCAAATACGCGAGCTTACATACGGGTTGAAAATACGGGTTGAAAATACGGGTTGAAATTGGGAAAAAGCTGCGGTTGGAATGGAGGGAATATGAGCGAAGCGAATGACGCGAATCAAGAAAATCAACTGATTGAAGAGTTGGAACACGATGTGTGCGACGATGAGTTGGATGATGAGTCGGATGACGAAGACGGTAGCGATCCCCTGGCCCCCATCTTCGTGCTGCTGTTTGATAAATTACCTGAATTATCTGTTCCATTATTGGAGCGAGGTTTGGCCAAGTTTGGCAAACCCCAGGAGCCGCTGGTAGTGACTGATCTGGTGGCCGATGGTGAGACACCGCATGCCACCGTGCAATTTGACGGGCATTATTTGCTGTTGATTGCCTATGACGAACCGGCTTCGGAAGAAAACACCAAGAACCCGATCAATTGTTCCAACTGGACTAAAGACGATAAAAAACCCTTGCGCAATCATCAGACGCATATGCTGTGTATTTACATGATGGGAAGTGATGATCCGACCGAGAAAATTATCGCCTGCATGCGGCTGGCGGGGGCGTTTTTGGATGTGGGTTTGCTGGGCTATGTTGATCCGGCGGGGTGGAACTGCATGCCTGCGCCGCGCTTGCGTGACGCTTTGAGTACCAAGGCGCGTAAGCAGTTTCGCGAGGCGGTGCCGTTGGGGGTGTTTACCGGCTTTGTCAAGATTTTTACCAGCGAAACCGAGATCTGGTTTTGCACCAAGGGCTATTTCCGCTGGGGTATTTCGGATCTGGCGTTTTATGGCACGATTGATCAGGCGCAAGAAGTGTTTAATATGTTTGAGGCGCTGTTCTTTTATTCGCTCACGTCGGACAAAAACATCATCGCGGGCAATACCGCCGAGTTGGGCGGCGGCGTGTTGCTCTCGTTTGAAGAGTTGTATGAATACGAAGAGGTGTTACAGGCACCGCTGGGCACCTTGGTGATCAAAAAAATCAACCGCGATAAACTGCATTGAGCGATGCGCATGGATGCCGGGTATTGATGTTGTATTGGTGCCGTAGCGCCGCCCATTGCGCTACGGCAGCCGGGGTTTATTTGCTGAGTCTGGGTGCGAACACGTTTTTGTACTGGTAGGTGGTTTTGGTATTGGCAGACGTTTGCGCATAGGGCAGGCCGTCTTTTTTGCCGATGGACAAGCGCGCATCCAGGGCCGCACCACCTTCGGCTTGCAGATGCATGCTGATGACGGTGGTATCAATCTCGCCGACTTTTTCTTCGCCTTCTGGCTTGCAATTGGAAATTTGTACCGCGCCGCTGCGCAGTTGGGCGACAAATTTGCGTTCCTGTTCATCCAGATTGGTAGCCAGTTTGGCCCATTTGCCATCGCGGCTGGCGTAAAACACATTGATTACCTTGATCGTTTCAATTTTGGTTTCGTTGCGCAAAACGGTTTCGGTTTTCCAGCGCGGCTGCTTGATGCGTGCTTCGCTGGCTTGAAGGATGGGTTCGCA
>CAMBDR010000220.1 GCA_945864765.1 Janthinobacterium lividum
CCAAAACGCCCCGGCCCAAGCAATTGCAGCACGCCATAGCCGCCCCATGCCAACATCAACACCCCCACCAAGGGGCGCAGCGTGCGCATGGCACCTACCAGCCGGGTTTGCGCCAACAATAACCAGGGCAGCGTGCCCACACCAAACAAGAGCAACAACACCGCACCCGACCAGGCCGAACCGGACAGCAAAGAAAACGGCAACACCGCATACAGCAAGCCGCAAGGCATGCAACCCCAGGCCATGCCGTTAAATAAAGGGTGGTAGTTGGCAGGGCGCGGCAAAGCCTGCGCCAAGCGGGAAAACCAGGCAAATTGGGGCCATGTCAGCCACGCGGGCAGCAGAGCGCTCGGCAAGCGCCAACCAATCAAGCGCCAACCCAAAAACACCAGCGCCAAACTACCCAACAGCATAAACCCGGCGCGCAACGGCAGCCACTCGGGCAAACCCCAGACCACACCACCGCCCGTCCCTGCCAACGCACCGATGAGCGCATACGTGCTTAAGCGCCCCGCATGCAAATACGCCAACGCACGCCATGCACTTAAGCCCTGCGCCGCGCCAGCAGGTGAGGCCAGCGCAATCGGAATGACTCGCAAATGAGCACGCAACGCTGCACCGGAACGTATACGCATACGCATACGCGCCGCATCGGCCAGCCAATGCCCCAAACCACCGCACATGGCAAGACAATGCACTCCGCCCACGGCACCCGCAGCAAAAGCGGCCAACATGAGCGGTAAGGTGAGCATATCAAATCAATTTGGAATAACTGGCTGCGCCCGGCAAAGCCAAAAAGCGATCAAACACCATCGCAAAAGCCCGTACAAACATGCGCCCCTTGGGGGTGATGACAATTTGCTGGCGCTCAATCTCAAGCAAACCCTGCTCGGCATACGTGCCCAAAAAGGCCAGTTCAGCGGCAAAATAATCGTTGAAATCAATCCCGAACTGCGCTTGAACCGCCGCAAAGTCGAGTGGGCCGCTACACATCAATTCCATCATCACATGCCGCCGCAACACATCATCGGCGCTCAGATCGAAGCCTTTTTCCACTGGCAAATGGCCATTGTCCAGCGCGGCGGTATATTCTTCCAAGGTGCGCACCGACTGGCTATACGATGGCCCGATTTTTGAAATCGACGACACCCCCAGCGCCAGCATATCGCATTCGGCATGGGTGGTGTAACCCTGAAAATTACGATGCAAACCACCCGTGGCCATGGCTTGCGCCAATTCGTCGCCCGGCTTGGCAAAATGATCCAGCCCAATATACACATAACCCGCATCCAACAAACGCTTGAGCGAGAGCATAAAAATCTGCAAACGCTCTTCTGCCGAAGGCAAGGTGTAATCGGCAATACGGCGTTGCGACTTGAAGCGCGCCGGCAAATGCGCATAGTTATACAAGGCAATACGTTCGGGAGAAAGCGCGATCACCTGATCCAGCGTGCGCTCAAAACAGGCCACATATTGCAGCGGCAAGCCATAGATCAAATCAAAATTGATCGAGCCAAAACCAGCCGCGCGGCTGGTATCGACCGCATTTTGCACCAGCTCCACCGGTTGAATCCGGTGTACCGCTTTTTGCACCGCCGGATCAAAATCCTGCACCCCCAGGCTGGTGCGGTTAAAACCCAGATTGGCCAAATGCTGCATCAGATTGGGCCGCACCGTGCGCGGGTCGATTTCGATGGAAATTTCCGCACCCGGCACAAAATCAAAATGCTGGCGCAGCAACTGCATTAATTGACTTAATTCTTCATCATTTAAAAACGTCGGGGTGCCGCCACCCAGGTGCAATTGCACGCTTTGCTGGCGGCCACCCAAATGCGGGGCCAACAGGGCCAGTTCTTGTTCCAGATAGCGCAAATAACTGGCTGAACGGCTGCGGTCTTTGGTGATGATTTTATTGCAGGCGCAGTAGTAACACAGCGAAGCGCAAAATGGAATATGCACATACACCGAGAGCGGCGCGCGATTTGGGTCTTCCGCGCGCGCCTTCAGTTGCGCCAGATAGTTGTTTTCGGCGAAATCGGCATGAAACCGATCCGCCGTCGGGTACGAGGTATAACGGGGGCCGAGTTTGTCAAAACGCCGAATCAAGGATTCTTCAATTTCAATCCCGGGGAAAGTCGCCTGCATAAAATCCTCAATAAAAGCCTGAATACACTACGCGCGCCGCTTGCGCCATTCCAGCAGTAACACCGCAGTCAGACCACTGGCAATGCAACCCAGCGCCCAAAACATTAAAAATCCAATCGTGTAAACACCCAGATTACTCAAATGCCAATGTTTATCCAGAATCAGCAATTCCTCGGGGTCGATCAAACTGAACACGATGCCGCTGCTGACGCAAGCCATTAAAAAACTCGGCCATAGCACCACCATCACCATTAAGGCACGCGGCGGCAACTGGAGTTCCGGCGCGTTGTTACGTATTGTCTCACTCATATTCATGATACTTGTTCTCCATTTTTCTCTTTATTTTTTGCTGCTTATTTATTGCCACTTATTTATTATTACTTATTTATTTCTTCTTATTTATTGTTGCTTATTTTTCTCGGCAATCACTGCGTAAGTCCGCACAGCCCAACTTGCGCCGTTCCAGCGCTTCCAGCTTGGCCCGTTTATCCAATTCCTGGTTGATGCGTAAGCCATTTTGATAGTAATTTTTGTCCAACACCGGGTCAGCACCATGGTAAGCCAACCAAAACGTAATGACGCATGCCACCACCACCAGCAGCGGGCCGCCCAGCACCAGCAGCAACCACGGCTCACGATACCAGCGATCTGGCTGTTTGGGCACTTGCAACAATCCATCCATTTTATTTCTCCTGATTTTCCTGATTTTTCCGGGCTTCCCCGAAAATCAACGCGGCGCGAGGAATACCGCTTTTTCCCTCACGGCAAGATCAGGATGATCCCGATCACGCACCACGAATTGTATACGGTTTGAGCCAGGTATGACATGATCCATTGGCACTCGCACCCGCACCGGTATGGCCCGACTGCTGGCAGCGGGCAATTCAAACTCGCCGCCCGAAACCAGGGAAATACCCGGTATGCCACTGACCACCACTTCATAGCGATGGCCGCGCTCCTCGGTATTCATCACCTGCAAACGATACACATTATCCACCGCACCATTCTCGGTCACGCGCGGCAAGCCGCGATCTCGCAACACATCCACCTTCAATGGCAGGCGCAAACTGAGTGCGGTAATCGAAGCGAAGATAATCGCACCCAAAATGACGCTGTAAATCACGGTGCGGGTGCGCAATAAATGCCGCCAGCGTCCATCGTGATTGCGTAAATCATTTTCACTGTCATAGCTGATCAAGCCGGGCGGGTAAGCCATTTTTTCCATGACCTGATTACAGGCATCCACGCAGGCGGCGCAGCCAATACATTCATACTGCAAGCCATTGCGAATATCGATGCCGGTCGGACACACTTGCACGCAAATCTCACAATCGACGCAAGACCCCAAACCCAGCGCTTTGGGGTCGGCTTTTTTGCTGCGGCTGCCGCGTGGTTCGCCGCGCTCCTGGTCGTAGGTAATGATCAAGGTGTCTTTATCAATCATGGCACTTTGGAAACGCGCATACGGGCACATGTATTTGCATACTTGCTCACGCATCCAGCCCGCATTGCCATAGGTCGCAAAGCCATAAAAAAGAATCCAGAACAATTCCCATGGCCCCAGATTGAAGTTCAATAACTCGGGCAATAATTGTCGGATCGGGGTGAAGTAACCGACAAAGCTGATGCCGGTCCAAAGTGCAAAGATAAGCCACAGACTGTGTTTGGTGATTTTTAATCCCCATTTGCGCGGTGAACTCGGGGCTTTATCGAGTTGGATGCGGCTACCACGCCCGCCTTCGACCCATTTCTCTATCCATAAAAAGATATGGGTGTACACCGTTTGCGGACAAGCGTAGCCGCAAAACACGCGGCCAAACAAGGCGGTGACCAAAAACAGGGAAAAGGCGGAAATGATCAGCAACAGCGCCAGATAAATAAAATCCTGCGGCCATAACACCAAACCAAAAATATAGAATTTACGTGAGGCCAAATCAAACAGCAGTGCTTGCCGCCCGTTCCAATTCAACCACGCGGTGCCATAAAACAGGGTTTGGGTCAGCCACACCATAATCCAGCGCCAATTGGCATACCAGCCCGTGACGGCGCGTGGATAGATTTTCTTGCGTACCTCAAACAGAGACTGTTCCAGCTCGCTGCGCACGCCGCTACCCGCGCTGTTTTCAGTGGCGGCCGTCGGAACAGGCCTGATTGGAATCACTTTCATGGGCTATTTTGTGCAACGGCACTGGTATTGGACAAGCCCCAAACATAAGCAGTCAAGATATGAATCTTACCCTCGGACAAAATATCTTTGTGCGGCGGCATGCGATTAGCGCGCCCCTTGCTAATCGCCTCCACCACATTTTGCACGCCGCCACCATACAGCCACACCTTATCCGCCAGATTCGGTGAACCCAAGGCCTGATTCCCCGTCCCCGCAGGCGTGTGACAAGCGGCACAGGCACCAAACTTACCACGGCCTTGCGCCGCACGAATCGGGTCATGCGCCGCACCGGACAAACTCAGCACATAATTGGCGACATTTTGCACATCTTCATCGCCACCCAAAGCCGCTGCCATCGACGGCATTTGCCCCTGACGACCATTGATGATGCTCTCTTTAATGTTTTGCGGCTCCCCGCCATAGAGCCAATCGGTGTCGGTTAAATTGGGGAAACCCTTACTGCCTTGCGCATCCGAACCATGGCACTGGGCGCAGGAGTTGAGAAACAGCCGCTCGCCCATGGCGCGCGCTTGCGGGTCCCGCGCCACTTGTTTGATATCCATTTTCAGAAATTTATTGTACAAGACGCCGAATTGCTGTTCCCCCGCCTTCATTTCGGCTTCATATTGCCCCACCTGGCTCCAGCCAAACTGGCCTTGAAGCGCGCCCAAACCGGGGTAACACACCAGGTAAGCCAGACTAAACACCAGCGAGCCATAAAACAACCAACTCCACCAGGCTGGCAAAGGGTTATTGTTTTCAACCAAATCTTCATCCCAAACATGGCCTGTGGTTTCAACCGGCAAGGGTTTGCCGTCCGCCCCAAGTTTGACTTTGATGCGCGCTTGCGACCACAGCAACAACCAGCAGGCGGCAATGCCCAGCAAAACCAGGACAATGATATAAATACTCCATCCCTGACTAAAAAAATCGGCCATGCTTATGCTCCTGTCTGCGTTCGGTTCGGTTGATCGGACGGGGCATCCTCGTCCGGCTCCAGGGGCAAGCGCCCCAGGGCGTCAAATCGGGCTTTATTGGCGCTGCAAAAAGCCCAGTACGTAATGCCCAAAAACACCACTAAACTGAGTACGGTAAATACACCGCTTAACAAAGTGAAATTCATTTGACCCCCACCTTAATATTTGTTTTTAATCGCCGTGCCCAGCACTTGCAGGTAGGCGACCAAGGCATCTTGCTCGGTTTTATCCTTGACTTCTTCGCCTGCTTTGGCAATCTCGGCCTCGCTATAGGGCACGCCCAAACGCTGCATGGCACGCAGCTTGGTTGGCGTGATGCTGGCATCGAGCGTATTTTTGGCCAGCCATGGGTAGCCGGGCATATTCGATTCCGGCACCACATCACGCGGATTATTCAGGTGGATTTTATGCCACTCATCGCTATACCTGCCGCCTACCCGCGCCAGATCTGGCCCGGTGCGTTTGCTGCCCCATTGGAAGGGATGGTCATACACCGACTCACCCGCCACCGAGTAATGGCCGTAACGCTCGGTTTCGGCGCGAAACGGCCGGATCATTTGCGAATGGCAGCCATAGCAACCTTCACGCAGATAAACATCCCGCCCTTCCAACTGCAAGGCGGTGTAGGGTTTTAAGCCTGTAACGGGCTGGGTGGTGGATTTTTGAAAAAACAGCGGGACGATTTCAACCAAACCACCGACACTGACCACCAACAAGACCAAGACCAATAACAAACCGACGTTTTTCTCGATCAGTTCATGGCTAAATTTTGAACCGGATTGACTCATGCAATTCTCCTGATAAACATGACTTAGTTGCAACTTAGGTGCAACCTAAGCGCAACTTAAGCCTAAACTAAGCGTGGGCAGCCACTGGCGGACTAATTTTGGCTTGTGCCGGGCTACCTGCCAGCGCGGTACGAGCCACGTTATACGCCATGATGAACATGCCTGACAGGAACATCAAACCGCCCACCAGACGAATCACATAGTACGGATACGTAGACTTGACCGATTCCACAAAAGTATAAGTGAGGGTGCCGTCGCTATTGATTGCGCGCCACATCAAACCTTGCATAACGCCAGCAATCCACATCGACGCAATATACAAAACCACACCCAAAGTAGCGACCCAGAAATGGATTTCGATCAATTTCTTGCTATGCATTTCGGCTTGATTGAATAACCGTGGCACCAAATAATACAAACTGCCAAAGGAAATGAAGGCCACCCAACCCAGCGCGCCGGAATGCACATGGCCTACTGTCCAATCGGTATAGTGCGAGAGCGCATTCACGGTTTTAATCGCCATCATCGGGCCTTCAAAGGTAGACATGCCGTAGAACGACAGCGAGACAATCAAAAAGCGCAAAATCGGGTCGGTGCGCAATTGATGCCAGGCACCGGAGAGTGTCATCACCCCGTTAATCATGCCACCCCACGACGGAGCCAATAAAATAATCGAAAATAAAGCGCCCACACTTTGCGCCCAGTCGGGCAAGGCAGTGTAATGCAGGTGATGTGGGCCCGCCCACATATAGGTGAAAATCAAAGCCCAAAAGTGAACAATGGAGAGCCGATAGGAATAAATCGGGCGCTGCACTTGCTTGGGGATAAAGTAATACATCATACCCAAAAAGCCGGCGGTGAGGAAAAAGCCGACCGCGTTATGGCCGTACCACCATTGAATCATGGCGTCTTGCACGCCCGCATAGGCCGAATAGGATTTCCACATGCCAACCGGCATGGACGCACTATTAACAATATGCAGCAAGGCCACGGTGAGTATGAATGCGCCAT
>CAMBDR010000221.1 GCA_945864765.1 Janthinobacterium lividum
AACTTCGCCTTCACTCCACCCATTGCCGCCACATTCCGGTTCACCAAATGTTGCACCGTGTCCGTGTTGGCAATCAACGCCATGCCATACTCGCTGAAGTTAGCTGCCGTGTACACATTGCGCGCCAACAGCGGGTTGGTGTAGATTTGGGTGAAGGCATCATAGGCCACCATGACGTTTAACAGGTCGCCAAACAAATACCCAGGCTCATGCTTTTGCGCGAACAAGCCAACCACAAATTCCACCTTGTCGATATCGCCATACAAGCTTTGCAAGCGCTCACCCAAGGCGGCATCGTCACACAATTCTTCAAAACTGGTGAGTGCATCCAGACCGAAAAATTTTCGATACGCGTTATACGGTGCCAGCCGGAAATCACGCCCCATTTTCACCATCGCATATTCCGCCCCCAGCAAATAATGCGGCACGTTTTGCAGCCCGATTGCCCCCGCCGCCTGGCTGGCGCAAGCTTCAATCAAAGGCCCCAAACCGCTGCTTTCCAACAGCGCATTATTGACCAGATAGTCTTGCGCACCGAGCTGGGCTTCCCCCATCTGAATGGTGTCCGGCACCATGCCGTGCCAGCGGTAGAGCAAATCAAATTCCAGCGCAATCCATGGCGTGCGATACCAGTTTTCCTGCTCGGCAAAGCTCGGGTCAAACAGAAAAATATCCGCCCCGGCAATGTGGTTGATGTAGTCTTGCACCACCAGCTTCATCAAGATGACGGTATTGATCATGCGTGCGGTTTGAAACAGGCGCTCATCGTCCCAATCCGCATGGCGCGCTGCCAATTCGACGCAAATGCGGTTATGCTCGCGCAAAAACAGCGTGCTGATGGCCACATAGCCGAGCGTGGAATTGCCGCGCTCCAGCCCGGTAGCATAGAGTTTGCTCATACGCTCATCACCCCACTGCCCGTACAGCTCAAAAATGGATTGATCGGCTACGTAAGGCATGGTTTGATAATGCGCTTTCACCTGCCATTTACCCGCCACATCCAGGTTGCCAAGGTAATCCGGGAATTCTTCACCGTTGATGATTTGGCTGCGTAATTTACCACCCTCCAGCGTGCGCAACAGGCGCGCCATGGTTTCAGTCAGGCCATAGATTTGGCACAAATCAATATTGTGGTTGGAGGTGTTTTTGCGCCGGTCATGCGGGTCTACCCGCAATACGCTGTCGGTGAACCACTGGGCGAAAAACATGAATAACATCGACGAGCGGCTGGTTTGCATGGCCCCTTGGCGCGCAAATAATTGGGTGATTTGGCCAATCTGGCCAAGGCTCGGGTTATACGCCGCATCGGGCGGCAAGCTGTTAATGTAATCCAAGCTGGCAGGCGGTAAATGGCGTGCGGAAAAGCTGCGGTCGGTCAACATGGGCCAACTGGTGTAATCATTCACCGGGCCAGCCTGATCTGGCGCAGCAGGTTTGGGCAAGTGCGACCAGCAGCTAAACCCATAGGGCCGGGGCGGAATCGCCTGGCAAATGCTGTTGGTGGCCTGGCGGCTGATAAATTCAGCCGCAAAGGGAATATGTTTGCTCAGGTCAAGAATATTGTTCAGAATGTTCATGGGGCAACTCCTCTTTTGATTTGCAATAAGACTGTAATTATAAACAGTAATTTGCTCGACGGGGGATTTTTTTTCGTAAAACATGTAACCATGAGCCGGACGCAACTGCTACCATCGATTATTCAATCGTCACGACCATTAGTGCGGCCGTCGGCGCTACGGCCTATTGATCTTCCATCCAGGTTTTTAAGCCAACCACCCAGGTTTTGGCGGGTAAATTGAGTTCGGTTTTGATTTGTAGCGCCCGTGCGTAAAGCAAGGCAAAATCGATTACCGGGGCTTTTTTGAAGCAAATTACCACGATATTGGCATCATGCACTTCGGGCAACCAAACCACGGCATCAAAGATTTGCGCCAGCGCGCTCATGCTTTGGTCGTAGCTGCTGGGCTGGCCGAATAAATTCAGCGTGAGCAGGCCGTCTTGCTGCAGGCAGTCGGCGCAGCCCTGGTAAAATTCCAGGCTATCGAGCGCCGGCTTTTGCGCTTCTTCATCGTATAAATCGACCTGCAAAATATCGACCTGGCCGTGGTTGGCCGGGCTCAGCACAAAGTCGAGCGCGTTCATTTCTATTACTTGCAAGCGTTGGTCATTGGGTGGCAAACCAAAATGGGCGGCGCAAATGGCAATCACATTCGGGTTTAACTCAATCGCCGTCACTCGCGCTTGCGGGAACTGGCGATAGCAAAATTTGGTGAGTGCAGCGCAGCCCAAACCCAGTTGCACAATATGTTTTGGCTCGCGCATAAACAGGGTCCACACCATCATCATCTGGATGTATTCCAGCGCCAGCGCATCGGGTTTGCGCAAATCCATGGCACCCTGCACCCATGAGGTGCCCAAGTGTAAAAAACGCACATTTTTGATGTGGGTCAGGGTGGCGGGTGGGTGGCCGGGTTGATTAAAGGCGCTGGCGATAGTCCCGGTAATGCCTGTGTCGGGTTGATCCATATTCGGCTTTCGAAGGTGAGGTGGTTGGTGTTTTTGCTTGGGCGACATCGGGTGAAATTATTGTAGCAGGGTGGGTGCGCAAATGGCTCATCGCCAGCCTGAATTTTTGCGGCAGCGTTTATAATAGCCGCCACGTAAGCAATTGATAAGCAATCAACCCTTTGGTAGCAAGGACGCAGGCATGAGCTTGATGAAAGATTTTTCGGTTTCGGCACTGATTGCCGGTTTTGTCACCGTGCTGGTGGGTTTTACCAGTTCGGCCGTGATCGTGTTTCAAGCCGCGCATGCACTGGGTGCGAGCGTGGCGCAAACCAGCTCCTGGATGTGGGCGCTGGGGCTGGGCATGGGTATCACCAGTATTGGTTTGTCGCTGCGCTACCGCACCCCGATTGTCACCGCATGGTCTACCCCCGGTGCGGCGCTGTTAATGAGTAGCAGCGGCATTGCGCTGGAGGAAGCCACAGGCGCGTTTGTGGTGAGCGGCGTGTTGATGCTGCTGGCGGGTTTTTCCGGTATGTTTGAGCGGGTCATGAAAAAGCTGCCGATGGCGCTGGCTTCGGGCATGTTGGCGGGTATTTTGCTGCGCTTTGGGCTGGATGTGTTTGTCGCCATGAAAACCCAATTGGGGATGATATTGGCGATGTTTGTCGTGTACCTGACCCTGCGTCGCCTGCAGCCGCGCTATGCGGTGGTGGCCGCGCTGCTGGTGGGCGTGCTGATCGCGTATGCGCAGGGTGGTCTGGCCGCCGGCGGCATTACCTTGAGTTTGGCCAAGCCGGTGTGGATTGCGCCGCATTTTACCTGGCACGCCATCATCGGCATGGCGCTGCCCTTGTTTATTGTGACCATGACTTCGCAAAACATGCCCGGCGTGGCGACCTTGCATGCTTCCGGCTATACGCCGCCGATCTCGCCGCTGATCGGCTGGACGGGGGCGGCCACCTTGTTACTGGCCCCGTTTGGTGCTTTTGCGCTGAATTTGGCGGCCATTACGGCAGCCATTTGCATGGGGCGCGAAGCGCATCCCGATCCGGCCAAACGCTATGTGGCGGCGGTGTGCGCGGGTGGTTTTTATGCCTTGATCGGCTTGTTCGGGGCTACGGTGGCGGCGGTATTTGCCGCCTTTCCGCGTGAATTGGTGCTGGCCATTGCGGGTTTGGCGCTGTTGGGCACCATCGGTAATAGTCTGAGCCAGGCGCTGAAAGAAGATGGCTCGCGCGAGCCAGCGCTCATCACCTTTTTGGTCACTGCTTCGGGCTTAAACCTGTTTGGCATCGGCGCGGCGTTTTGGGGCTTGCTGGCGGGCGTGGTAGCGCTTTTCGTGCTGCAAGCCACGCGTGAAAAATGAAAAATGGCTTGCACTGTGGCGACGCTGAGCCATCGCCAAAGTAATCGGGCGTCATTCAAGGTCGGCTTCGCTGTTTATCCTTGCGTTGCTTGTTGGTCTTTTGCCTGGTCAAGCAACCCCGCCAGCGTGGCACTCGTTAGCTTGCCCGCCTGCGCATCGGCCAACAATGCTGCCGCTTGCACCCGTTGCGTTTGTCCATCCGGCAAGCTCCTGCTCAAAACCAGCGCCTGGCCGGGTAGCACCTGCGGTACAAAACCGTTTTGGCACAGACAGGCGATAATCCATTCATCCAGAATTTCCAGCACATGGTTGTGCTTGCCACCTGCCGATAAAAAACTCACCCCTTCGGGTTTCAGGCGTTTCCACAAATTGTCCAAATCCTTGACCATGGCGGGCAATTGATCCAGTGCCAATTGACTTGGGTCCATCCAGGTGTTGGCAAAGCGCTCGCAAACTTGCTTTTGCAAAACTTCTGCACCAAACCTGTCCCAGTCGCTTGGCTGCGGTTTGTCCAGCGTCAAACTGTCGTACCAGGCCGCTTCGGTGGCCGCCTCGCCGCCGAATAAATCGAAACACTGGGCAGGTGGTGGCAAGCCCGGTTTGCTGCCTGGCACCAGCGCGGCCACCCGGTCGGAGAGCGAGGGATGTGAATCGAACTGGTCGGTGATGCGGTATTCATCGTTGTGGGCGTTGGCCCAGTCGATGGCTTTTTGCACTTCCTCACGGCGGATTCCGGCCTGACAAAATCGTTTGAAACCGGCAAAAATCGGCATCACTGCGCCGCGCCCAATGGCCGGGCCCAGCTCGTGGTCGAGGTAGCTGGACCACATGGGATCAATCAGGTGGACTTTTTCCAGCGCGGCGCGGGTGGCCGGAATACCAAAGCAACGCGCAGCAGTGGCATCGGCAGAATATTCTTGCTGGCGCGAGACCTGGCTGGAAAGGCGCAAAAACCAGGTGAAGTACCAGCGGAACAAGATGTCGAGAAAAAATATCGAATCATCCAGCTCCGTCACGGTGTGCGCCAGCGCTACCCGGGTGCGATACACCCACGGCCCCAGGCCCAGGTCGCCGCCAACAAAGTGGCCAAATTCATGCGCGATGACCGAACCGAGCTCATCTTCGCTCAGTGTGCCGGGCAGTGCCAGCCCAATCCCCACTTGCAAGTGCGTTACCCGCCCAAACCAATTGCGTTTGGCCCCGATAAAGGCTGTGGCAGCAGCAACCAGGTGGATTTCAACCGGGGCAACCACGCCCAGCTTGCCGCCGATGGTTTCCACCATCTGATACAGTTTTGGCGCACGCTCGCGTGCCAAGGGCTGGGCTTTGCCAAGCTGCTGTTGCTTGCCGCGTGGCCGCAAGGCCCAAGCCAGCGTGAGCGCGGCACCCAGCGCCACCCAGCCGGATAAATCCATATGGGTTTGCGCCTGGATGAAGAAAATCCACAGCAAAAATAAAACCAGCCCCAGTGCCAGCAGCCAAAATCCAGCCCATAGTGCCACCACCAATATGGCGCGCCGCGCCACGGCGGCTGAACTGGCTGGTGTCAGTGATAAAGTCTTCATGGTTGCGTCCATTTCTCCAGAGCGATGTGGATGTTGCCATGCAAAAAGTCAAGCTGCGCGGCAAGATTGCGTAAACGATCCCGTTCGGCCGGGGCCAGATTGGGCTGGCGTGAGCGGCTCAAGTGGGCGGCGGCCTGGATTTCAGGATTGACATCACTATCGCTCAGCGTGACCGCCGCACCATTCACATAGTCGCGCAAGCGCACAAAATCAGGCTGTAGCAATGCCGATAGTTCCCGTGCGCGCTGCGCCATCACGGTGTTACGGGCGCGCAGTGCTTCGCACAATAACAAGGCGACTTGATCCGGTGCCAGTTCACGCAGGTTCAGCGCAGGGATGCTTTGCGCGATTTTGAGTGCCTTGGCCGGGTCGTTACCCAGTGCCAAACTCAGGTCAATCAGTGGCTGGGCATCGGCTGTGGGCGTATGTGGCACGGGCAAGCTGGCACGGGCGCGTTGTACATCGAGTTGCCTGCGGCTTGTTTCATCTTTATCGACTTGGCGAATCCATTGTTCAGGGTCGGCTTGCCCGAGCTGGCGTGCCAACAAGGCAAAATCGACCGCATGGCGGGCG
This sequence comes from Janthinobacterium lividum, assembly GCA_945864765.1. Classification (GTDB taxonomy): domain Bacteria; phylum Pseudomonadota; class Gammaproteobacteria; order Burkholderiales; family Burkholderiaceae_D; genus CAMBDR01. The sequence continues at coordinate 6,013 of CAMBDR010000221.1, forward strand.
TGGCCGTGCTTGTCCTGCGCATTCTCCTGCGCATTTTCCTGGGTATTCAGACTGGTTTTCAGCAATTGTAAAGCTTGTTTGCCTTGATGCAAGGCCAGCAGAATTTGTACTTCCACATCGATCATGTTGCGCGCCTCGTCTGGCGCAAGCTGGTGCAGGCGTTGCAAGTGTTTTTGTGCGCCCTGGTAATCGGCACGCGCGAGTTGGTGCCAGGCCAGGCTGGAAAGGCTGCGAGCGTGCTTGGGAAAGCGGTTGACCACCTCTTGCAGCGCATCCATTGCGGCCTGGCCTGACAGCAGGGTCGCGTTTAAGTACTGTAAATCGGGGTTGTCCGGCTGGGCTCTGGCCAGGGCGGCAAACTCTGGCACCAGACTGGCGTGTTGATCCGCATCTTCAGCAACGCTGCGCCAGGCACGAAAATATTCCAGCTCCGGTTTCGCTTGCGCCGCCCGTTTGGCGACCCGTGCAGCTTCAGCGGGGGATAGGGCACGGGCGCTCAGAATCGCATAAGTGGTGGCACGCATGTCCCATTTTTGTAGTACTGCCATGGCTTCGAGCGTTGCAGCGATGTTTTTTTCCTCATCGCTACCAAACAAATGGCTACCACAAATATCGGCACCGCTGCGTTTGGCATCTTTCGGATCATGGTATAGCCGCACATGCGAAACCACACGGCGAGTGTCGTGTTTGCCCATACTTAACTTTTGCGGCGGGTCGGTAAGCATGTAATCAACTTTATCGAATTCAATAAAGCGTTGCCCACAGTAGATGGTCGGTTTCGGTTCTGGTTCGGGTTGATTGCCAACCTGGCGGTAATAGATCACATCTGCCTTGAGCAAGGGCGCAGCCCCGGCAATATTCCAGATACTGGTTTGGGTGCCAAAACGCAGATTTTGATTGAATTGATCCACCACCCCGGCCCCGGCCAAACTCGCGCTGCCATTGATTGGCCCGGTCTTGAAACGAAAGGTGGCCATGCCATTGGCCGGTACGCTCACTTGTTGCCCGGCCAGATTCAGCTGGGCGGGTGCGGGAAA
>CAMBDR010000222.1 GCA_945864765.1 Janthinobacterium lividum
AAGTGTTACAGCCAAACATGGACAGGGATGCCGCGCTGTTGCCGGATGATGCCAACACGATGTCGCGCCCCGGCGGGATATCTTTTTGGGTCAGCCAATAAGTGATCAATCGATCTTTGATCGAACCGGAAGGATTAAAATACTCCAGCTTGGCAAACACATTGACCAAGGGATTATTGCCAACCACCGCATCCGGCAGGCGAATGATGGGTGTATTACCGACGCGATTTTCCAGAATTGTCTTCATAATTAGCAATTTGTCTGATCTAACCACAAAAAACCAGCCACGCCAACGCGGCTCCCAATAATGCTGATGCGAAATCAATATTACCACCAAAGCGTTTCGATGAATCCACCGTTGCCTTACTAAAAGCAAAATCGCCTGGGAAGATTGATCTTCTGCAAAATATTGCCATGCATGCCACATTAAATAAATTGATTGACACATAAAGACGAATAGCTGATAATGATGCCCAACAATTACGGCGCGCCCTATGCTATTGCGCTATCTCCATAACACTCCAAACAAAGGCCAATTGTGATTTTATCCGTACACCCATCTATTTTGAAGGCTGTGTTTTCTCGTATTGTAGCGATCGGTTTTACTGGTTTAATCGGCCTGGCAGCCCTCAATGCACAAGCACAACAAGTTGATCTGGGCACGGCGGCTGAATATTCTGGCTTCTTTTTTGGCAATGTGAGCAAACTACCTGATATTGAAGGCCGCCTCGCGCTCGGTGGCAATTTGAATATCAGTGGCTTTTCGATTGGTGGACGGGTACCCTCTGGTTCGGGCAAACCATCCTTGGTGGTGGGTGGCGATTTGGCCTCGATTGGTGGTGGCGGTATTTATGATGGTTATGGCAACACTGGCTACGCGGTGTACAGCGGCAACCGCGCAAGCAATGTGCCAACTTATATCGACTTTCGTAAGCAAACCCCCAGCCCAATTGATTTCGATGCCGAACGCACCTATTTAACCATTTTGTCGCAACAATTACGCGATATGTCCGCGACCGGCACGGTGACGAAACTCTATTCCGGCATTACCTTAACAGGTAGCAATGCCGATATTGAAGTGTTTAACCTGACGGCAGATCAAGTCAAAAGCGGCCTTGATTTATTCCTCGCCAATGTTAAGCCAAGCTCACATTTAATCATCAATGTTGCGGCAGATAGCCAATTCAAAGTAAAAATCGGCATTACCATGGCCTCGCTACAAGAACGCCACAGTAAAGTTTTGTTTAACCTGCACGATGCGGATGTGGTCAATTTCACGGGGGTATTGGTGCTGGGCAGCGTGTTGGCCCCCTATGGCTGTGTGCGGGATTCTTCCGGTCACCTGGAAGGCACGATTGTGGCCGCAAGTTGGGATTCGAATATGGAAATTGGCTACGGGCCATTTATTCCGTCGGAATAAGTGAATAAAGTTGTATGGCCGCAACGCTTTTCTGGATTTAAGAGCGCCCGTGAAAATTCTAATGACTTTCCTACAAAAACTATAAAAACTACAAAAATAATTGCCCACCATCATTACCCATATGATATAAATCAAATACATTCTTATCAGGCTCGTCGGCGCACAAGGCAATTCGCCTCACCGATTATTTTTGCTTCATCAATGCGACCCCGCTGGCATGTTATGCGGGCATTTTCTAAAATAAAAGGGGTGTGCTTGTGAGCCTTTTCCTCCGCAATCGGGCCAATCGCCTGCTGTATGCTGTGCTGCTCTACGGCTTATGCTGCCTTTGCACCGGGGCGCTGGCGCAAACGCCGGTCGCACACGCGCTGGCCTGGCTCAATCAACAGGTGCAAGCCAACGGTAGTCTCAATCACGAAACTGAGTCAATTGCCACCCCATTCCAAAGCAGGGCGGAGGTGGCGTTCACGCTGAAATTATTGGCCAGCGTACCGGGGCCACTGGCCAATAGTGTGAATGCCGAGGCCGATGACAATACCCAATATCTGGCGCGCAAACTGATGGTGTTGCCCGCCAACGAGATTACCACCGCGAATTATTTGACGCTTTTGCTGCAACGGCAAAACTTTGACGGTGGCTTTGGCGGTGGCCTCGGGTATGACAGTCACCCGATCACCACCGCCTGGGCGGTGCTGGCACTGGCGCAAGGAAATACAGGTAATAACGGCGATGCGATTATGGCCGCCAACCGGGCGCGCGCTTATTTGCTGGCGCAGCTTGATACCGACGGGGGGCTACGTGAAGCAAACGACTTCAATCGTATTTATCTAAGCGGCATCGCCTTATTTTCTTTGCAAACCACGCCCGACAACAGCAGCGACACCGCAATCAAGCGTCTAAGCGACTGGCTGTTGCAAAAGCAGCGTAGCGATGGCGACTGGCTTGGCGATGTGTTTTTATCGGCACATACTTTTGCCGCACTGGCCCCGACGGTGACAGATACCTCGGTGCGCAGCGCTGCCAGCCAGTATTTACTGTCGCGCCAGGCACCTGATGGCAGTTGGAATCAAGATCCGTTTGTGACGGCACTGGCATTACGCGCCTTATCGACCCAGCCCGGCAGCACCCCTGGGCCTGCGTTTGCGACCATACGTGGGCAAGTGGTAGATAGTGGCACCAATATCGGTTTATCGGCGGTGACGATGACGCTCACTTCCCTGAACACAGTACCCACTAAAGTCGTCACCACCGACAGCGTGGGCAATTTTACCCTCAATGGTGTGGTAGCGGGTAGTTATACGCTGAACGCCAGCCGTAACGGCTATGCCAACCGTGCGGCGAATGTAACCACGGTGGCCGGGCAAACCTCGAATCTTGGCATTTTGACGATGGCACAATTGAAAACGAGCGCCATCGTGCGCGGCCAAATTACCGCCGCTGGTAGCAGTGCACCACTGGCCGGGGCGGTGGTAAGCCTCTCCGGCGCTGCCAGCGCGGCAGCCACGACCGACGCCAATGGCCGCTTTGAAATAAGCAATGTAACGCCGGGGGCGATTAGTTTGTCGGCCAACCTGGCAGGTTATCAAAGCGCGGCGGCCAACGCGACTGCGCTGGGCGGGCAAATCCTGATTTTCTCGCCCACCCTGTATCTGAATGACCAAGCAAAGCCAAGCACGATGCGCTATTTTGGCAAAGTGGTGGCGGCCGGGTCAGCCCTGCCACTGGCGGGTGTGGCCGTGCAGGTGACAGGCTCGGGCGGTAATAACGCGGCACAAACCACGGCCAGCGGGCAGTTTGATTTGACGATGAACCCCGGCACGTATGCCGCCAACTTTAGTTTGCCCGGTTACAGCAGCGTAACGCACAGCATTATTGGCAGCGCAGGCACGATGATTGATGGCGGCACGATTGCCCTGTCACCGATTATTGCCTTAAGCAGTATTAAAGGGCAAGTGCTCAATCCATCCAATGCCGCCATCGTTGGTGCCACGGTGCAAATCGTTGACACCACCACTAGCGCCACCAGTAACAGCGACGGGCGTTATAGCCTGGCCAATCTCAGCGGCACCAGCTTTACGGTACGCGTGAGTGCCATTGGCTACAATTCGCAAATCGTTAATCTGCAATTGACGGGGCCAGCAGACATCACGCAAAACTTCACCCTCGCGCCGCAGGAGGGCGATGCGTTGGCGATTGGCGATTTGCTGGTGCAACCATCTACCGTGGGCAGCGCCGCCAATGTCACGGTCACGACCGCTATTAGCAATCGCGGCAGTAATACGGCGGCGGCAGTATTGCAGTTGGAAGTGTCGGACAGTAGCAATAAAGTGATCGGCAAGGGCAGCGCCTTTGACAGCGCAGACCATGTGATTGGACAAGTGAGTCTGGCAGGTGGGCAGGCTATGGCGGTGAAGCTGGTCTGGAATTCTGCGCAATTCCCGCCGGGCGACTACACGCTGGCAGTGCGCCTGGTGGAGCCGGGCAGCATCACCCGCGCTACGCCGCAGGGTAATCTCATTATCCAGCGTGCCACAACGGTGAAGGTGACGGGGCAGGCGCATTTTAACGGCACCATCACCGCCAATCCGCCCGTGGCACGCGCTGGCACCCATACCGCAATCAAGTTGTCGGCAACCCTGCAGAACGACGGCAATATCGCGCTGGCCAGGCAATCCTGGACCTTGAGCGCAATCAATACCCGGGACAATCCGCTCGCCCATGCCGAAACCGTGATCGGTGCAGCAACGCCCGTGGCAAGCTTACTGACTTTGAAGTTTACCGACTGGGTGCCCACGGTGGCGGCAGATTATCGGCTGGAATTGACGGCCGCCGACCCGGCCATAGGCAAGATCATCGGTACACTGTTTATTGGTGATGCGGTCAGGGCCAGCTATAGCGTGAATAAACTGGTGGTGCCAACCGGCACCCAAACCGTGCGCGGCAGCATCGCCATCACTGGCCAGGATGTGGCTGAGGGCAACATTAGCGACCCTTTGGCACCGTTGATCAAAGTGGCGGTGAATAAGGCGGTGCGCTTCAATTATCAGATTGCGGTCGAAGAGACGCTATCCTCACGCTGCCTGCGCTGCCATGTGCAATCGCAGGCGCTGGTTGGTGGTGAGTTGACACGTCGCTTGACCGATAGTGCGGCGCTGACAGCGCAGCGCGACACGATATTGAACGCCTTGACCACCTTTCAGCAAAGCAATGGTGCCATTGACGGCCACACCGACATCCGCACCTATGAAAAATCGCAAAGCATGTTGGGAATGTTCGCCTTGAATACCTGGCACAAGAGTGCGGAAATCATTTCGACCATCGCCAAGGGTAGTCAATTTCTTGTCAACACTCAGGCCAACGACGGGCAATGGTATTCGGACTATCCAAACGGTTGGTGGATTTCACCGTTTGCCACCAACGGCATCAATGTAAAAAATCTGGTCGATGCCAGCCATAGTCTTAAGCAAGCGCCAAGCGGGAGCGCAGTAAAATACAGCGAAACCGTTCTGACTGGCACTGGCAACGACGACCCATTTCAGTTGACCAGCGATGCCTCCGGCAATGTTTACGTCGCCAATTACACTAGTGGACAAGTATTGCTGCTCAAGAAGGATGGCACGACGCAAGTGTATATGAGTGAAATACGCTACCTCACCGCCTTGGCTTTTGACCGCAATGGCGTCGCGTATGTATCGTCCTACTTTGGCTTGTATCGCCGCAATTCCGACAGCACAGCAACCAAAATCAGTAGCAAGTCAGGCTCCGGCCTTGCGTTGGGGCCGGATGGTAATTTGTACATGTCATCCTATTGGGACAATAAAATTTCAAAAATCACGCCTCCGGGTGAGGTGAGCGATTACATCGTTGGTGGTGCGCTTTCCAAGCCGTGGGGGCTTGCCTTCACCAGTACCGGAGATTTGCTGGTCGCCAACTATGGTGCATTCAATATTCTGCGTTATCATCCTGATCTAACGCAAGATGTGGTAGTGGCATTTACTGCCTCCGGCCCACGTAGCTTACAAATAACAGCGAACGGCTGCTTCGTCACCACCGATTCCGGGCTGCTTTTCTATAATAATGAATGGCATGGCGAGCGTTTGCTGTACGACAAAATAGGCGGCGTCACCATCACCCCGGACGGTAGCTTGGTAGTTGGCAATATCAATAGAAACGCGGTTGTCAAAGTGACTTCCTCCGCGATTGATACCACGCAATTGCTCGCCAGCATTGATAGCGCCGTCGCCAAAACCACCACATGGCTGCTCAATGATGCCAATGCGGTCGGCATCAATCATTTAGCGCTGGCGCAGCGTTTGATCGGTCTCAATGCCGCCAAAAAACACTATGAAGGCCATGCATTGGCCGCCACGGCGCAAGCCAAAATGGTGACGGTCGGCGCGCAATTGCGTAGCGCGGTCAATCCTGACGGCGGCTGGGGCCTACAGCCCGGTATTGGCAGTGATTCGCTGGTGACAGCCCAAGTTGGGGTAGCGCTGGATTCGCTCAACCCCTCGCCATCCGATCCGATTGTGCAAAATGCGGTGAAATGGCTACTTGGGCAGCAGCGGCTGGATGGCACCTGGTTTAGCGAAAACCGCATCATGGCCACGCCGCAAGCAACCACCACTTGGGTATCAATCTGGCTGCCGATTGTGCTGGATCGCCTGGGTGGGGTTGATACCGACCTCGCCGTCACCTTCCCGCCCAACGTCCAAATGGCGAACCCGGATATTGCGCCGACCACGGTGACGGCCAACAGCGACGGCAGCAAAACTGTTCTGTGGCATTTGATTGGTGTCACCAGTGCTGGCCGCAAGATCAATTACGACTTGAATCTGGCCGACATGCAAGCAAACGAAGTGCGGCCCGTCTCAAGCGATGCGCATCTGACTTTCAAAAATGGCTTTACCGATGGCGTTGTCAACAGCGCCATCGATATTCCACGCGTCGCCGCTTCGGCCTTCCTTGATTTGGGCGTGACCACCGACAAATTGTCGTATCCGGCCAATACGCTAGTGCGTATTACTGGCCAGGTGAGCAATACCAGTGCGACCCCGTCTGGTGGCAGCGTTCAGTTTGCTTTGTATGCACCGGACAATACCTTGATCACGCACCTGACCACACTGCGCTTCGCCGATCTGGCCCCGGCGATGAGTACCGATCTGAATCTGACCTGGAATACCGGAACCTGGGCTGCTGGTGCTGGCTATGCGGTGAAGGCCACTTTGCTCAATCAAACCGGGCAATTGGTGGGTACTGCGCAAAGCCTGTTTACCATCCGTGGCACTGGTAGTTCCGGCTTTGCCCTCTCCGCTACCATTGCGACCGACAAACAGCTTTACCAGCCAAGCGACACGGTGCGTTTAACTGATCGTTTGAATAACCTGAGCCTCAATGCCGGACTCAATGACCTGCAGATTGTTGTTACCGTCAACAACCCGGACGGCACGGTGCGCTTTAGCAAAACCGAAAGCCTGCCACAGTTGGCCGCCAACGCTTTCAAGGACTATGGCTATACCTTGCCGCTTAATTTTGGCGCAGCCGGCGTCTACACTGCAAGCGTGGCGGTTAGCACC
>CAMBDR010000223.1 GCA_945864765.1 Janthinobacterium lividum
AAACTCATGGTAGGAGCGTGGAAACCAAAATCCATCAGGCGTTTGGCGATATCTTCATTGCTAATGCCGGTGGCAGTTTCAAGCGGACGGCAATCCAGAATGCATTCATGCGCAATCAAGCCATCATGCCCGCTATACAGCACCGGAAAGTGTGGAGCCAGACGCTTGGCGATATAGTTGGCCGCCAAAATCGCGGTTTCAGTGGCATCGGCCAAACCGCGCGCGCCCATCATCGCAATATACATCCACGAAATCGGCAAAATGCTGGCCGAACCATAGGGCGCTGCGGTAATCGCACCAATGCCTTTTTCATTGCGTTGATAGCCTGCGCTGAGGTGATTCGGCAGGAACGGGGCCAAATGCGCGCCCACCCCAATTGGGCCAACGCCCGGGCCGCCACCACCATGCGGAATACAAAAGGTTTTGTGCAAATTCAAATGGCTGACATCGCCACCAAATTTACCCGGTGCCGCCACGCCCACCAGCGCATTCATATTCGCACCATCGATATATACCTGGCCGCCATTGGCATGCACGATTTGGCATAATTCTTTAATGCCTTCTTCAAATACGCCGTGGGTGGAAGGGTAGGTCACCATGGCGCAGGCCAGGTTGGCTTTGTGCAGTTCGGCCTTGGCTTTTAAGTCAGCCAGATCGATATTGCCGTTGGCATCACAAGCTACCACCACCACTTTCATATTCACCATGCTGGCCGAAGCCGGATTGGTGCCATGCGCAGAAGAGGGAATCAGGCAAATATTGCGATGCCCTTGGCCGCGTGAGGCGTGGTAGGCTTCAATCACCAATAAACCTGCGTATTCACCTTGCGAACCGGCGTTGGGTTGAATCGACACCGCCGCATAACCCGTGACGGCGCACAGCATTTCTTCCAGTTGCGCAATCATTTCGCGGTAGCCTGCGGTTTGCGCCTCTGGCACCAGTGGATGCATGCTGGAGAACTCAGGCCAGGTCACCGGAATCATTTCGCTGGTGGCATTGAGCTTCATGGTGCAAGAGCCAAGCGGGATCATGGTGCGATCCAGTGCCAGGTCTTTGTCTGCCAGCGTGCGCAAATAACGCAGCATTTCATGTTCGGCGTGGTAACGGTTAAATACCGGATGGGTCAGCCAGGCGCTTTGGCGCGCCAGAGCGGCGGGGAAGGCGTCTTTGAGTTTGGCTTCGATTTTGTCGAAGTCCGGCAGGGCGGGCGTGGGGCGCACGCCTTGGGCAAACAGCGACCAGAGCAGGGCAACATCATCGCGGCTGGTGGTTTCGTCGAGCGAAATGCCGACGCTATGTGCATCAATCACGCGTAAATTAACGCCGTGTTGATTGGCCAATTCATGCAATTTGGCCGCTTTGCGCGGTACTTGCACGGTTAAGGTATCAAAGAAACAGGTATTGCTGATGGTGTAACCCATTTGCTTCAGGCTCGTTGCCAGCACGCCCGTGTAGCGATGCACCCGTTCGCCGATTTGGCGCAAACCCTTGGGGCCATGGTAGACCGCATACATGGATGCCATGACCGCCAATAAAACCTGGGCGGTACAAATATTGGAGGTGGCTTTTTCACGCCGAATGTGTTGTTCGGGGGTTTGTAAAGCCAGCCGGTACGCCGGGTTGCCCTGCGCATCAATCGTCACGCCAACCAAACGGCCCGGCATACTGCGCTTATATTCATCCTTGGTGGCCAAATAACCGGCATGCGGCCCACCAAAGCCCAGTGGCACACCAAAGCGCTGACTATTGCCAACCACCACATCGGCACCCCATTCGCCGGGCGCGCTGAGCAGGGTTAAGGCCAGCAAATCGGCCGCCACCACTGCCAATGCGCCTTTGGCGTGCAAAGCGTCTACCGTGGCGCGGTAGTCGCGCACTTCGCCGCCCACGCCGGGGTATTGCAAGAGCATGCCGAAACAATCCTGGCTTTGTGCCGCAGCGAGGGTGTCCGCGGCCTTGCATACTTGCACCTCAAAGCCCAAAGGCTTGGCGCGCACTTGCACCACTTCCAGGGTTTGCGGCAAGACATCGTCGGCCACCAAAAATACATTCGATTTCGATTTACCAACCCGCGCAATCAGGGTCATGGCTTCGGCAGCGGCGGTGCCTTCATCCAACATCGAGGCATTGGCAATGCTCATGCCTGTCATATCGGTAATCATTTGTTGGAAATTCAAAATCGCTTCCAGCCGCCCCTGTGAAATTTCTGGCTGATACGGGGTGTAGGCGGTGTACCAGGCCGGGTTTTCAAAGATATTGCGTAAAATCACGCCCGGCGTATGGGTGTTGTAATAACCTTGGCCGATGAATGATTTCATCACCTGGTTTTTGCCAGCAATCGCTTTGAGCTTGGCCAGTGCGGCCGCTTCCGGCAAGGGCTGGGTAAATTCACCCAGTGGCAAAACATTTTTACGGCGAATGGCGGCAGGCACCAGGGCGTCAAGCAGGGCGCTGCGGCTGGGGTAGCCCACTGCTGCCAACATCGCTTGTTGTTCTGATTCGGATGGGCCGATATGGCGTGCGATGAAGGCATCGCGTGCTTCCAGTTGACTAAGACGGGTCATATGATAGGCAATAAATGTAAAAAATGGTGTGAAAATGGTGGGTGGGCTACACAGGCAGGTGGGCACGGGTGCCCACCCTACGATTATTCTTCTTCGCTGATCAAGGCTTCGTATTGATCGGCACTGAGCAAGTTATCCAGTTCGTCCGGGTCGCTCGGCTTCATCTTGAACAACCAGGCATCATAGGCGTCATCATTGACTTTTTCAGCCGCGCCATCCAGATCTTCATTGACCTCAGTCACCACACCCGCCACGGGGGCATACACGTCCGCTGCCGCTTTGACCGATTCCACCACCAACATTTCGTTGCCAGCTTCAAACTCATCACCGACATCGGGCATGTCGATATGTACCAAGTCACCCAACAGGTGTACTGCATGGTCGGTAATGCCGACGGTGATGCTGCCGTCATCTTCAACGCGTACCCACTCATGGGAATTGGTGTACTTCAGATCTTGTGGCACATTCATGGTAGGACTCCTTGAAATTTAAAATAATATGTATCAGGTAACATTAAACAATGAAATTGATTCGCACGCTGCGATAAGCTGCGGTACGCTGAATTTTATACCGCCAGCACTTTGCCCTGACGTACAAAGGGCAGTTTTACCACGCTTGCACGCAATTTTTTATCGCGAATCGCCACTTGAACCGTGTCACCCACCTTCACGGCAACCGGCAAGCGCGCAAAAGCGATGGACATTTGCATACTCGGGCTAAAAGTGCCACTGGTAATTTCACCCTCGCCATGTTCGGTATGTACCACTTGATGTGAGCGCAACACGCCGCCTTTTTCGCGCAAAATCAAACCCAAAAATTGATGTGACTGGCCTTGTTGTTGCAGTGCAGCCTTGCCGATGAAGTCGCGTTCGGCCACCAAATCCACCGTCCAGGCCAAACCGGCATTGAGTGGGCTGACGCTTTCATTCATATCCTGGCCATATAAATTCATGCCCGCTTCCAGGCGCAGCGTATCACGCGCACCCAATCCGGCAGGTTTCACGCCCACTGCTGCCAGGGCATTCCATAAATTGGCGATTTGGTCGGCGGGTAAACCCAGTTCAAAGCCATCTTCACCGGTGTAACCAGTGCGCGCCACCATCACTTCACCAAAGGCGGTGTCTTTTACAATAACGGCATTAAATGGTTTTAAGGTACTGCTGGCTTCTTGCGTGGTGGGTAGCACTTGCCAGACTTTGGCGCGGGCATTGGGGCCTTGCACTGCCAATAAGGCCATGGCGGGCAGGGTGGCATCATTGGCACTGTCGCGGCGGTGGGTAATGCTCAAACCGCTGCCGGACGCGGTATTTTGCGCCTGCATCCAGGCCACATCTTTTTCGGCCGTACCGGCATTGACCACCAGGCGAAACCAGTCTTCGCTGAAGAAATAGACAATTAAATCATCGATCACGCCGCCTTCGGGCTGAAGCATGCAGGAATACAAGGCCTTACCCGGCACTTGCAATTTATCGACGTTATTGGCTAATAAGTGGCGCAAAAATTCGCGCACTTTACTGCCCCGCAAATCGACCACACACATATGCGCGACATCGAACATGCCGCAATCTTGCCGTACTGCATGATGTTCTTCGATTTGGGAGCCGTAATTTACGGGCATCTCCCAGCCGCCGAAATCGACCATGCGTGCGCCAGCGGCACGATGTACGGCATTGAGTGGGGTAGTTTTCAGGGTCATGGATTCCTCGTTACCAAAATGAAAAGGGAGCCGGAACCGCAGTTCTGGCGCATCCCCTCTGTCCTTGGTACCTGAAAGATTACGGAATGATGATTCCGTGCGCCCCTTCGGTGGGCATTGCTGCCGCTCTCCAGAGTTCACCAGCTTATTTACAATAAATGAGCCAGTCTCTTGAACAGTCCTTTTGCCTGAGAGTTTTTTGGGTGATGCCCCTTCGGCGGCCGCAGGCTGTGCCTGAATACGACGCTCTCCTGAACAAGAACCGCGAATATAGGCTTTGTCGCGCCGCTTGTCAACCACATCCGTTCAAATCACCCTGAAAACAGCGCATTGTGCTTGTTTTGCTATAAAAAATAAATTTATGATATTATTCAATTTAATGAATTGTTTTGCTCTGAACATCGGATCGGTTGCAGTTTGTTTCAATTCCGCTGTTGCCATGTGGAAATTTTGTGCCACAATGATGGTGAGGAAAGAGTTTCCGCAAGGCAAAATAAAAGAGCTTGCAACCATACACCGGGGCTAAATCATTGTTGAGGTTTAGCCGATGTAAGCAAGTGGTGACGGCACCAAGGTGTGCGGTCTAATGAATTAATCCCTGGTAGGTGTCATCATGGTATCTTATTTACATTCATCGTCACGGGCTACCACCGCTCGTACCGGAGCCAGGCCGCAATCACGGCAAGGCGAAATCCTGGAGAGCATGATGTACAGCGCCATGCGCATGGTTAATGCCCAGTTCCCGGCCTTTAGTCAACGATTGCTCGATCATTTATTAGCAGGATCACAAGAAAATAGTGACGAAAAACACACTTATTTCTGTTTCGCCGCGAGCAACTTGCTTAAAAGCAATGGCCCAGCCTTGGGCAGGACTTTGCAACAAAGCCTGGAAACCTTGATCAAAGAAGAAAATGATGCTCTCGAATATGGCTTTCATCATGAATTGAAAAAAAATGAAGGCGAATTAAGCCTGGTGCCCTACGAAGAAATGGATCACAAGGTGTTGTTGAGCAGCCTCAGTCGGCCCTTTGATGTAAAGTATGCCGATCAACTCACCGCGCTTAATATTCGGATGGCCTTTCTGTTAGAACGTGACACCATTGCCAGCGCCCGCAACCCATTTCGGCCCGAAACCTTTATCAGTGCGTTAAATCATGCTTGGCAGAAGTTTGATAGCAATGATGAAAATCATGCCATGATTTTGCCCTTTTTTACCCCCGACTTATTATTCGACTTTAGCCCGATTTACCAGGCACTCAATGAAACATTGATGGCACGCGGCATCTTACCCGGTTCGGTCGATTCTTTCCGCATCAAAAAAACCGATCTCGCCCATGCCAACTCGGGTTCCCATTCCGGCAACTTGGCTGGCAACTTAGGTGGTAACTTAGGTGGCAACGAATTAAAACAGCAATTGCAGCAATGGTTGGAAATGGAACCCTCGGCCCCAAAGAGTGCGGCGGGTGGTTTTGTCGCCAATCATAGCCAGCTCAGCAGTTTTTTGGCCGAATTGCAACAACGCATTGCCGCTTCCACCGCCAGCCAAAGTCAACCCGGCCACACGGGCGAAAAACCCCCGCACAATGTGATTTATTTGCAAAAAATCAAACAAATGGCCCCCAAAGGCAGTTTGAGCCCAGTCGATGAAAAATCGATTGATTTACTCACCAAAATATTTGAAGCCGTATTTATTGATCGACAGATACCGCAAGAGCTAAAAAATCTGGTGGGGCTGTTGCAAATGCCGGTTTTAAACGAAGCGCTGCATAATAAAGAATTTTTCTACCAGGAACAACATCCCGCCCGGCGCTTACTTGATCTGTCGGCCCAATTAAGTCTGGATTGGGAACAACGCAACCTGGTGCAAGACCCGATGTACCTGGCGCTCAAACGCAATGTGACAAAACTGCAAAAACAATCGGTGCAACAAGCGAATCTGTTTGCCGAAGTCGTCGCAGAACTCGAAGAGATCTTACAAGAAGAACAGCAAGCCACCGAACAAACCATCTCCGAGCCGATTGCAGCCGCGCTCAAGCAAGAAAAAACCATCCGCGCCACCATCGCAGCCAAACATGAAGTTGCGCTGCGCATAGGCACGGGCGAAGTGGCCGCTTTTATGGAAACTTTTTTGGAAGACAAATGGGTGTCGGTGCTCACCATTGCCTATGCCGTGCAAGAAGAAAAGCCGGAAGCGTTAAAAAATGCGGTGAAAACCATGGACGATTTGCTTTGGAGCGTGAAGCCCAAGATTACGGCGGAACAGCGCAAAGAATTTATTGCCAAATTGCCCACCATGTTATCGAACCTGAACAAATGGTTGAACGTAATTAAATGGGATGACGCCGATCGTTTGCAATTTTTTGCCGATTTGGCTGAAACCCATGCCTCCATCGTGCGCGCACCGCTGGAATTGTCGCCTGAACGGCAATTGCAAATTTCCCTCGAAGTGGCGCAAAAAGCGGCCGAACGCCGCTTGGAAAAGCAGGCGCAAGCCAAGGTAGAAGAAAAGGTGGAGGAGCCTTTACCCGGTTTTGATCAGTTGCAACGCGGCAGGTGGTTGGAAATAGTGGGCACCGATGGCAAAATCGGCAAGGCCAAACTGGCGTGGATCAGCCCAATGCGCAGTCTGTATATTTTCTCCAACAATCAACGGCAAGAGAATTTTTCATTGTCGGCGCAACAATTGGCGGAGTCTTTCCGTGCGGGCAATGCCAAGGTGT
>CAMBDR010000224.1 GCA_945864765.1 Janthinobacterium lividum
GCCAATTCAAATGATTGCGAACCGGGCGACATGCTTTTTTCCAACGCTTCTTTAATCGAACCAATTTCACCTTTTTCGATTAGTTCAGCAATATGGCGGGTATTAATCATGATTTCTACCGCCGGGGTACGGCTACCGCCCGCCACCGAACGAATCAGGCGCTGCGAAATAATCGCCTTCACCGTGGAAGATAAATCTTGCAACAGCGCCGGGCGATTTTCAATTTGATAAAAGCTGATAATACGGTTCAGTGCGTTATAACTGTTATTGGCATGCAAGGTCGCCAACACCAGATGCCCCGACTGCGCATAAGCCAGCGACGCCGCCATGGTTTCGCGGTCACGAATTTCGCCAATTAAAATACAATCCGGTGCCTGCCGCATCGAATTACGCAAGGCCGTGTACAGGTCTTGGGTATCGGTGCCAATTTCACGTTGGTTAACAATGGATTTTTTGTTGCGAAACAGATATTCGATTGGATCTTCCAGCGTCAGGATATGGCCAGGGCGGCGCTCGTTGCGGTAATCCAGCATTGAGGCAATGGTCGTTGATTTACCCGAACCGGTGGCCCCCACCAATAAGATCAAGCCGCGCTTTTCCATGATCAAATCCGCCAGCACCGGGGGCAAACCCAGTTCATCCAGTGCTGGAATCATACCCGGTACAAAGCGAATCACTGCCGACAAACTACCGCGCTGACGAAAAGCCGACAGACGGAAACGCCCGATGTTTTGCACCGGGATACCCATATTCAATTCATTTTTGGATAACAACTCTTCCATTTGCTCCGGTTTAACCACTTCCGCCAACAAGGCCTGAATATTGTCGGTATCCAATTTTTGCTGATTAATGGGAATTAAGGTGCCATTGATCTTTAAGTGGACAGGCGAATTGACGGCAAAAAACATGTCGGAAGCCCCTTTTTCCTTCATTAACAGGAATAAGCGATCCATTGCCATAATAAGCTCCTTGCTTGATCAAAACTGGTTCAAATTGCGAAAAAAGTATTAGATGCCGCGTAGCAACTCGTTAATGCCGGTTTTGGCGCGAGTTTGGGCATCAACCCGTTTTACAATTACAGCACAATATAGGCTGTATTTGCCATCTGTGGAAGGAAGATTTCCAGAAACAACCACGGAACCAGCCGGAATACGCCCATAACTGACTTCACCTGTGGCGCGATCATAGATTTTGGTCGATTGGCCGATGTACACGCCCATCGAAATCACCGAGTTTTCTTCAACGATGACGCCTTCCACCACTTCAGAACGTGCGCCGATGAAGCAATTGTCTTCAATAATGGTCGGTGCCGCTTGCATAGGCTCTAACACGCCACCGATGCCAACCCCGCCTGATAAGTGAACATTTTTACCGATTTGGGCGCAAGAGCCGACGGTGGCCCAGGTATCGACCATGGTGCCTTCATCGACATAGGCACCGATATTCACATAAGATGGCATTAATACTACGTTCTTGGCGATAAAGCTACCGCGTCTTGCAACTGCAGGAGGCACCACCCGAAAGCCGCCGTCGATAAAATCTTGCGCCGTATAGTTGGCAAATTTGGTGGGTACTTTGTCGTAAAACTGCATCGCCGAGGCATCATTCAAGCCGACGGGCATGAGTTGATTGTCTTCCAGGCGGAATGACAATAAAACGGCTTTTTTCAACCACTGATGCACGACCCAGTTGCCGTCAATCTTTTCGGCAACCCGTTTTTGGCCTTGATCGAGTTGATGCAGGGTTTCGGCAACGGCGGCGCGAATGGCTGCGGGCGCGTTTTTGGGTGTGAGTTGAGCGCGCTCTTCCCATGCTTGTTCGATAATTTGTTGCAATTGTTGAGTCATGTTATTCAATCAAAAAAGTTGATTAATGAATGGCGCATCTTTTGCCAACTTGGGTGACTGCCACAAAGCTGGCGGGCTAACATGGCCCAAGATGGGGTGGATTTGGGCTTTTTATCTTGTTTTTGCACGAGTGGTAACTCATTGCGGTGGCATTTTAACATGAAGCGGCGCGGCTTACGCTGCATTGCAGCGAAAAGGCTGGGCGGGCGCATCAAGTGAGCAAAAATTGTGGATAAAAATCAAATTGGGGCCTTATACATTGACTAAGCATTGATCCAAAGAAAAATTGGCAGTGGCCAATAAAGGCGACTGCCAACTTTTTGCGGATGCCAATCAATCGCGCAAGGGGATGATTAAATCATGCGCCTGCGCAAAGGAAGCGAATTAATTGCCACGCACGCCTGCGGTGAGATTGCCATGAGCAGCAAGGTTACCATGGGCTGCGAGGTTGCCGTGAGCAGCCAAGTTGCCGTGAGCAGCCAGATTGCCGCGAACGCTTGCAACGATATCTCTATGGCCACCTGCAACTTGATTCAGTTCGTTTAAAGTCAATTCTTGCATTTTTACATTCATGTTAACACTCCAAAATTTGCCTGTTGTACATCGTTGGGTAGGGACTGACGCAACCGTTTTTGCCGATTGCTGTAGTATGGGAGAATTATATATTGATGCACGGAAACTTGTCAACAGGAAATTCGTAGTTTTCTTGCGTATTTTTAGAAAAGCTATAAACCCAGCGCAATCACACCCAGCGCAATCAGCATCGCACCAGCGATTCGCGGCATACGGTCGCTTTCGCCCAATAGATGGCCACCAATCAAGGCGGCAAATAACATCGATACTTCACGCGCAGGTGCGACGTGGCTCAGCGGTGCCATTTGCAGCGCGTACAAAACCATCACATACGAAACCGGGCTAATCGCGCCGACCAGCAAGGCGTATTTCCATTGCACACGCCACTGCGCGCGGGTGGTGCGCCTGTCGCGCAAGACCACGGGCAGCAGCAGTGGGATGCGCAGCAGGTTGCCAAAATAATCGATCAAAATCGGCGAAAACAAAAGTATTTTTACGGCGTAGCCATCCAACAGCGTGTAGCTGGCAATGAAAAAGCCGGTCAGCAAGCCATACGCCATCCCCTTGCGCAGCCTGGTACGCGCGCTGCGGTCATGGTTTTGTTGCAATAATTTGGGGCCACCCGCAATAAAAAATACGCCGCCCACCACCGCAAAAATGCCTGCCAGTCCAAGCAACGAGATTTTCTCCTGAAATAGAAAAATCGCGCTCAATGCCGAAAGCAGTGGGCCAGAGCCGCGTGCGATCGGGTAGACCACGGTTAAATCGGCTTTTTTGTAGCCGCGCAAGAGGACGATGAAGTACAGTAAATGCAATACGGCCGTGGCCAGAATGAACGACCATTCGCGCACACCCCATAAATTGACCACACCCCAGGCGGCCCAAGTGCCAACAGGTGCCCAGATCAGGGCCAGGAAGATGGCGGTAAAAAAGGCAAAACGGGCGTCGCCATTGGCTTTTTTGGCGGCGATATTCCAACTGGCGTGAATGAGTCCGGCGAAAATGACGAGGGCAAAGGCGGAAAGAGGCACAAGCGGCTTTTGAAATTGAAAACAGGCGCTATGATAGCGCATTGAACAAAAAATTTCTTTGCCGCACTAAGCAAGCATACCAAGCAAGCATACTAAGCAAGCATACTAAGCAAGCATAAAACCATCGGTTGCCAGGCTATGACCGTCATCAAAGCGCAAAACCCGTTCGGGCCATTGCAGCGCGGCCAGTTTGAAGTGGTGGGATCCGGTATTTTTCTTTCTGGCTGACCAACGTGCGCCAACGGAAAAATCGATGCAAAACACATTGCCACTTTGGCCATGCCAGGCGTGGGGGGCGATGTTTTCAAATAAATCCATATCGCCTTTGCCGAACGCATCTCTGGCAGCGCAATGAAAGCGCCGCCAATAATGGCCCACCACCACGGGAATGGTGTCGTCATACGTATCCCACCAGGCCGCGCGTTTCACGAAACGCCATTTGCCGCCGGCAAAAAAAGGTACGGCGCCATTGCGCTCGACGCCGGAGGTGAGCACGCGGATCGGGTTCATCATTTGGTGGATGGCGTCATGCTCGGCATGGGCGGGTAAGAATGGCGGTTGCATGGCCGGGTTTTCCAGACCATGTTGCCAGTCGCGTAATTCTTCTTGCATGCGTTGTTTGATCAATTTGGCTTGTTGCACCACGACCTGGTTCCAGCGCTCATAGTGTTGCAACAGGCTGGTGACGGGAAGACTTCGTACCTGTTCGATTTGATCCGGTATCCATGCTGCGTGAACGACGCGTAAGTCAGCACGTTCCAGGCCAATTGGTAAGCTGGCGAGAAATTTGGCGATGGGGGCTTTTTCTGTGCTTGAAGGGCGTTTGAAGGGATGATATTTTGCGTTATCACGTTCTTGGCGCTCATCAAAATACCAGCCGGAGCCATCCTTTGGGTCCTCGCGCAACAAATTTAATTCATGATTGCCCAATACTGCCATCGCGCGGCCAGTTGTTACCAAGCGTTCGACCAGGGCCAGTACGGCTGGGCTATCTGGCCCACGGTCGCAAAAATCGCCGACAAAAATCAAAGTGCGATCGTTGGGATGCTCCCCGTCCTGGTCGTACCCGAGGTGCTGCAGCAAACTGTTCAACGCGTCGAATTCGCCGTGAATGTCGCCGATGATATCCAATGGGCCGGGGGGAAGAGATTGGATCAAGGCTGGGGCGGCGGCGATTTTGCCGGACTCAGTTTTGCACCCATTGGGTAGGTTAGCTTCAATTTCCGACTGATTCATGTGTTCCTTCCATCGCAAGGTCAAGGCGCAGTATAACCTGTTTGTGCAAGCTGGCAGCTTATCATGAAGCACCATGTAAACCAAACTCTTGCGATGGGCCATGGTTTTACCAATTAAAAATCAGCGCTGTCAGCGAGATCGATGCCGAAATATTCTTAGGGAGATGGGCGATTTCTGTGTTGATGATGGACATGAATAAAGCTTTCCTGGCTTGAAAAGGGTGGTCAATGGGGTGAGTTTTGCGCCGATGTGCTACTTGGAGCCGTGAGGAATGGATGCCGACCGAGCCAAGAACAAACGGCCGGAATCATATCATGCAAGCAATATTGATGTCAATCATTACCTGCCAGCACCTTTTTCATCCCGAGCTGGTTTAACATGACAATAATCTTCTGACTCGGTTCGGCCACCGCATCGGCCAGGGTGTACTGATCCAACACCGCAAACATGGCGGCCAGGGCTTGATTCAGGATGCCTTTCAATTGGCAATTGCCGCGCAAGCGACAAGGGTAGGTATCGCAATCAATTAACTCGGTCAAGGCTTCCAGGTCGCGGATCACGCGACCCAGGCGATACCACTCTGGCGGCTGGGCCAAAGCCAGGCCGCCACCTTTGCCGCGTGTGGTAAGCAGCCAACCTTGTTGCGCCATGAAATGCACCACCTTTACCAAATGATTGCGCGAAACCGCAAAGCTATCGGCGATTTCGCCTATGGTAGCGGGCATTGCCCGGTCTTTATAACTTAAATACAGCAATACCCGCAGGCCAAGATCGGTAAATTGTGTCAGTTGCATACGGGTATTCCATCATGTTTAATCAATTTGGCTTATTGGCCAGCACCACCGGTGCCGAATAATTCAAGGTGAATCGATTCGGCTGGCACGCCACGTGCCTGCAATCCGGCTTTTTGCGCCTGCATGAAGGCGGCAGGGCCACACAAATAATAATCGGCATCGGCTTGCAGCATGTCATCATCCAGCGCGTTCACATCGATTCGGCCAGCCAAGTCATAATCAATGCCGGCTTGATCCTGGCTGCGCGGTGTTTCGTAATATACCATGCTGCGCAATTGCGGATGGCGATTGCCCAAATCACGCACATGCTGTTTGAAGGCATGTACCGCACCATGGCGGCAGGCGTGCATAAAGCGCACCTTGCGCTCGCCATGCCTGGCCAGTAAATGTTCCAACATCGACAGCATCGGCGTGACCCCGACCCCGGCACTGATCAATACCACGGGTCGGCTACGCTCTTCGTGCAAGAAAAAGTCACCTGCCGGCGGTGCTACATCAATGACCGAGCCTTCTTGTACCTGATCATGCAATAAATTCGATACCATCCCCGCGACCTTGCCCTCGCATGCGGCTTCACGCTTGACCGAAATACGCAAGTGACCCGCACCGGGCAGGGTGGACAAGCTGTATTGGCGCGGCTGCATATAACCCAGTTGCGGCACCAAGACCCGCAGCGATATATATTGCCCCGGTTTATACGAGGGCACGCTGCCACCATCGGCCGGTTGTAAATAAAACGAGGTGATTTCATCGCTTTCCACTACCTTGCGCACTACCTTGAAACCACGCCAGCCGCTCCATCCGCCGTCTTGCGTTGCAGCAAGCTGATAACCCTGGTTTTCCAGCCCAATCAGGGTTTCGGCCAACAAGCCATAGGCCGCGCCCCAGGCGGCAATCAATTCGTCATTGGCGGCTTCGCCCAATACTTCACGAATCGCCGCCAGCAAATGCCGCCCCACAATCGCATAGTGTTCGGCGCGCACACCAAGGCTGATGTGTTTATTGGCGACCATGGTCAACACTGGCATCAGTACCGATGGATTATCGATATGCTCGGCATAGGCGGCCACCGCCATCGCCAAGGCTTGTTGCTGCGTTCCCGCAGCTTGATGCCCTTGATTGAAGATTTGCTTCATTTCCGGGTTGTGAAGAAACATGCGCGCATAGAAATGACGGGTCAGGGTGACGCCATGTTCACGTAATACCGGGGCAGTGGCTTTGACTAATTCACGGACAGATAAATTTAACATACGACCTTTTAGATATATTTTAAATACATGTTTAATGAAAGCAGCAAATCCAGGTCGATAAATCCATTGACGTGCCATCAATACACAATCAATGTCAGGTTTCGGGAAGCTCAGGATCTTGCTGAAGGCTTGAAGATGTATGTATAATACATGTTATGAATCGACGCGTCAACCATTTTATTGAAAAGAAACGAGGGGAGGGTGGGTTGTGGCCAGCCCGAAGTCTGGCCAGGCCTTACATC
>CAMBDR010000225.1 GCA_945864765.1 Janthinobacterium lividum
TGGCGCGTGTGATATCGGCCGCCGACCCACTGGCGACGAACTCGCCAGATGCGCCCGTCCCGCGTGCATGGACCACCCGCTCAGGAATGCGCTCGCGATTAAAGCGCTGCAATTTCTCCAGCAACTGCGTGTCTTGCAATAAGGATGGCCCTTCAGGCCCCGCAGTCTGCGAATTTTGATTATCGCCGACGGGCGAGCCGTTATCACGGGTCAGGGTTTGGGCGGAGACAGTATTGATCACCGCAGTTGACAATATTGTCAAGCAAGCGCGATACACGACGTCCAATGCTGATTTCGATGAAAAGAAGAGGCGCATTTAATACTCCCGAAAAGAAATAAACGGAAAACCAAGAATAGTCAGAGGCATCATGGCATCAAAACTATTCCCGGTATGTGCGCAAACGTACATTCAGGGATATGGGGGATATGGAGGGGAGATTGGCAGGGATATTGGGTAGAGTAGAGAGCAGGCTTTCCGATGTTCTTCACACCGAGGCATGCGCCGATTTCCAAGCTGCCGTTATTGAAACCTTGTTAACTGTTTGCTGGCCAGGCACCCGACAAAATCTTTTCCAGCCAAAAGATGCCAATCACGGTTTTCACATCGGTAATCTGGCCAAGGCGCACGCCTTCCAATAACTCCGGCAAGCTGGTGCGGTAAGTTTCGAGAAATTCTTCTTCATCCAGCTTGGCCTTGCCCGCCGTCAAACCACGTGCCAGATACAGATTTAAAAATTCGTCCGAATACGCAATCGCATTATGGATGGTGCAAACATATTGCCAATCGCTGGCGGTATAGCCGGTTTCTTCTTCCAGCTCACGCTGGGCGCACAGCAAAGGGTCTTCGTTGAGGTCGATTTTGCCCGCCGGGAATTCGATAAAGACCCGATGCAAAGGGTAGCGATATTGCCGCTCCATCAGCAAGCTGCCATCTTCAAACAGCGGCAGCACCACCACCGCGCCGGGATGGCGCACATACTCGCGCTCAGTCTGTTTGCCATTGGGCAGTTGCACCGTATCGCGCGAAATATTGAGGAAGGAACCTTGAAACACCAGCTCGCTGTCAAGCTGGGTTTCTTTCAAGTGCAGATCGTTGTCAGGCGCACTCATGGCGACAGTCATGGCGACGCTCAAGAGGCCAGCGTAACGGAAATGACTTTCATGCAGGTGTACAGCAATTGATTCGGGAATAAACCCAACACCAATACCGCCAAACCATTCGCGCCCAATACCAAGGCCATATCAAAATTCGGTTTGATCGGGCTGCGGTCTTTGGCATCATCAAAATACATCAACTTCACGACGCGCAAATAATAGAAGGCACCAATCAGCGAAAACACCACGGCATACACGGCCAACCAGACTTGATTGATATCGACCAACACCTGCAAGATCCCAAACTTGGCTTGAAAACCCACCATCGGTGGAATGCCAGCCAGAGAAAACATCAACAACAACAGCAAAAACGCATACCATGGGTTACGTTGATTCAAGCCCTTCAAATCATCCAGATTTTCTGCTTCAAAACCGGAACGCGACAGCAACATGATCATGCCGAAGGTGCCCAAAGTGGTCAACACATAGGTCAGGCTGTAAAACATGGCCGAGCTATACGCTTGCGTGAGCATATTGGCGGCATTGGGCGATGCTTTGCCAACCACACCGGAGAGCAAACCCAACAACATAAAGCCCATGTGCGAAATGGTGGAATAGGCCAGCATACGCTTGAAATTGGTCTGCGCAATCGCCGCCAGATTCCCGACCGCGATCGACAACACCGCCATCACCATCAACATTTGCTGCCAATCTGCCGCAATCGGTAACAAGCCTTCCACCAGCAAACGGAAACAAATCGCAAAGGCCGCCAATTTGGGCGCGCCACCCAGGAGCAGCGTCACCGCAGTCGGCGCACCTTGATACACATCCGGCACCCACATATGGAAAGGTACGGCACCCAACTTAAAGGCCAAACCTGCCACCATAAACACCACGCCAAACACCAGCACACCTTTATTGGCGGTAGCAGAACCCGCTACCTCGGCCATTTTCGCCACATCCAGATGCCCGGTCGCGCCATACAACATCGACATGCCGTAGAGCAAAAAGCCCGAGGCCAACGCGCCCAGAATAAAATACTTCATCGACGCTTCAGTGGAAGCCACATGGTCGCGCCGCAAAGCCACCAGCGCATACAGGCACAGCGACATCAATTCCAAACCCAAATAAATGACCAGCATATTGGTGCCGGAAATCATCACCATTTGGCCCAGCAAAGCAAACAGGGCCAGCACATAAAATTCGCCACCCAGGCCTTTGCCCAGCATATGGCGGTCCGTTGCATAACTGCGCGAATACACAAAGGTGATACCGACCGCCAGATAAGAAGCCATTTTCAGCAGGTTGGCGAGCGGATCAGACACAAACATGTGATAGAACAGATAGTCTGAAGAATGCCCCAGCTTCATTTGGTTCCATGTCAAGATGGCGCAGCCAAGCAAGCTCAGCAGCGACAGCACATAAGTGATGACGCGATGTTTGTCGCTCAAAAACATATCGACCAATAAGATCACCGAGGCTGCGATGAGCAGAAATATCTCGGGATAAATTGCAGAGGTGATGATATTTAGATTATTCATTATTGCGCCGCATAGTTTTCATTGGTTCATTGGTTCGTTGGTTCAGCCGAAGTCGTCAGGTGGGCATGCTCATTGTGCAATCAAGGTGCTTTTTGCAGAGCGACATGTTTCAACAAATCTGCGACTGAGGTTTGCATGGTATCGGTAAAGGGTGCGGGATACAGCCCCATCCACAGCACGGCGATTGCCAAAATCGAGAGCATAAAGAATTCACGCGAATTCAAATCCACCAGTTTCGCCACATTGGCATTGGCGACTGGGCCAAACACCACGCGCTTGGCCATCCATAAAGAATAGGCGGCACCGAATATCAGGGCCGTGGCAGCCAGCATGCCGATCCAGAAATTGTATTGCACCGCCCCCAGGATCACCATGAATTCACCCACGAAACCGGAGGTGGCAGGCAAGCCGCAATTGGCCATGGAGAAGAAAATCAGCAGCGCGGCAAAGCGTGGCATGGTATTGACCACGCCGCCATATTCGGAAATCTGGCGCGTATGCATGCGGTCGTACAAGACACCAATACATAAAAACATGGCCCCGGAAATAAAGCCGTGCGAAATCATTTGCACAATACCGCCCTGCACCGACATTTCATTAAACATGAAAAAGCCCAGCGTGACAAAACCCATATGTGCAATCGAGGAATAGGCCACCAGTTTTTTCATATCCGTCTGCACCAGCGCCACCAAGCCAATGTAAATGACCGCAATCAGCGACAGGGTGATGATGACCCAGGCAAATTTATGGCTGGCATCGGGTGCAATCGGCAGCGAAAACCGCAAGAAGCCGTAAGCACCGAGCTTCAACATAATTGCCGCCAACACCACCGAACCACCGGTTGGCGCTTCCACGTGCGCATCCGGCAACCAGGTATGCACTGGCCACATTGGCACTTTGGCAGCAAAGGCGGTGAAGAAGGCAAAGAAAATCCAGGTTTGCTCGCCCAGCGTCAAGGGTGCGCGATGCCAAAATTCGATTTCAAAGCTGCCGGTTTTGGAGTACAGGTAAATCACCGCCACCAGGGTCAATAAAGAACCGGCCAGGGTGTACAGGAAAAACTTGAACGAGGCATACACGCGGTTAGCCCCACCCCACAAGCCGATGATGACATACATCGGGATCAAGGTGGCTTCAAAGAAGATATAGAACAACAGGCCGTCCAGCGCACAAAATACGCCGATCATCAAACCCGACAAAATCAAAAACGCGCCCATATACTGGAACACTTTTTTCTCAATCACTTCCCATGCCGAAATAACGACGATGATGGTAATGAAGGCAGTGAGTGGCACGAACCACATCGAAATACCGTCCAGACCCAAATGGTAGTGAACATTGAAACGCTCGATCCAACTGTATTTTTCAACAAATTGCATGCCGTGCGTCGCATTATTGAAAAATTTAATCACCGGCAAGGTCATCAGGAAGCTGAAAATCGAGCCAAATAGCGCCAGATAGCGGGCAAACCTCGGATTTTGATCCGACCCCAAGGCCAATAGCAGCACGCCAATGACGATCGGACTCCAGATCGCGAAGCTCAGAAGGTTGGTAGTAAGTAAAGTTGACATCATGGTGGTGGTCTTATCTCTTGGTCAGCTTATTGGTCATCTTAATGAGCGAATGAAAATGGGAATGGATTCGGCAAGAAATAAATCAAAAAGCCCAATACCCCCAATATCATCACGAACGCGTAATGGTAGATATAGCCGGTTTGGAACAAACGAACCAATTGCGCGAACCAACTCACTACTTTGGCACTGCCGTTGATCACCAAACCATCAATCAGCAACCTGTCGCCGCCACGGGACAAGCCGTCACCCAGCACGCGCGCACCTGCCGCAAACACGACTTCATTGAATTTGTCCATATAGTATTTATTATCCAAAATCGTGTACAGGATGCTGAAGTTCTTTTTAATCGCTGCCGGAATCTGTGGCATTTTCATGTAGAACAACCAGGACAGGAATACCCCGGCCACGGCCAACCAGAACGGCAAGGTTTGCACACTGTGCAGGGCCATACCCAGCGCGCCGTGATGCTCCTTGAATAGAATTGCCAATTCTTTCATGGCCTCATGACTTTCACCATTGGCGATGACGCCCTTGAAAAAGTCGCCAAAGAGCATGGGGCCATCGGCAAAGAAACCGATGAAAGCCGAGGGAATGGCTAACAATATCAGCGGCAAGGTGACCACCCATTTCGATTCGTGCGGTTTTTGGCCCGGTGCCAGACCATGGTGATCGTGATCACCATGCGCGTCATGATGATCATCATCGGCGTGAGCATCGTGGGCATGACTGTCATGTGCATCATGCGCGTGGGCCTTACCAAAGCGCTCTGCACCGTGGAACACCAGAAAATACATGCGGAAGGAATAGAAAGCGGTAATAAACACCCCCGCCAATACTGCAAAATAGGCAAACCCGGCACCGGAAATATGACTATACCCGACGGCTTCAATAATACTGTCCTTGGAGTAAAAGCCGGATAAAAACGGTGTGCCAATCAAAGCCAGCGAACCGATCAACGAAGTGAGCCAGGTAATAGGCATATATTTGCGCAACCCGCCCATATTGCGAATGTCCTGATCATGGTGCATGCCAATAATCACCGAACCGGCACCCAAAAACAGCAGCGCTTTAAAGAAGGCATGCGTCATCAAGTGGAAAATGGCGACTGAATAAGCGGAGGCCCCTAAAGCCACCGTCATATAACCCAATTGCGACAGGGTGGAATAGGCCACCACCCGTTTGATGTCGTTTTGAATAATACCCATGAAACCCATGAACAGGGCGGTAATTGCGCCAATGATCAGGATAAACGACAAGGCGGTGTCGGATAACTCAAACAACGGCGACATGCGCGCCACCATGAAAATGCCCGCCGTCACCATGGTTGCGGCATGGATCAGGGCCGAGATCGGGGTCGGGCCTTCCATCGAATCCGGCAACCAGACGTGCAATGGGAACTGTGCCGATTTACCCATCGCACCGATGAACAGGCAAATACAGGCCACGGTAATCAACATCCAATCAGTGCCTGGCAACATCAACTTGGCCAGTTCATCTTTTTGGGCAAACACGCCTTCATAACTCATCGAGCCGGTATACGCCAGCAATAAGCCAATGCCGAGGATAAAGCCAAAGTCACCCACCCGATTGACCAAAAACGCTTTCATATTCGCATAAATGGCAGTGGGGCGGGTGTACCAGAAACCGATCAGCAGATAGGACACCAAACCCACCGCTTCCCAGCCGAAGAACAGTTGCAAGAAGTTATTACTCATCACCAGCATCAGCATGGCAAAGGTAAACAGCGAAATATAGGCAAAGAAGCGGTTATAACCTTCGTCTTCCTCCATATAACCGATGGTGTAGATATGCACCATCAGCGACACGAACGTGACCACGCACATCATGGTGGCGGTGAGGTTATCGACCAAGAAGCCCACTTCCAGCTTCAATTTACCGACCGTCATCCATTCATACACGGTGGCGTTATACACTGGCGCACCGTCACGCAATTGCAGGATGGTCATCACCGAAATGATGAGTGCAATCAGCACGCCCAGAATGGTGACGCTGTGCGATACCTTGCGACCGACCAGGTTACCGCAAAACTTGGTGCCAAGAAAACCTGCTATGGCCGCGCCAGCCAGTGGTGCCAACGGTACGGCTAACAAGAGGTGTGGGTTAAGTTGCCCCGCCATATTGAACCTTCTTCTATGTTGATCGTAGCTTGTTAATATTCAAATAAGATATCAAATGAGATTCCAAATCAGCCTTGCAGGCTATCCAGGTCTTCCACATTAATCGTGTCGAGGTTGCGGAACATGATGACCAAAATCGCCAGGCCAATCGCTGATTCCGCCGCCGCCACAGTTAAGATAAAGAAAACAAAAATCTGTCCGGCCGCATCGCCCAAATAATGCGAGAAGGCAATGAAATTCATATTCACGGCCAACAACATCAATTCCACCGCCATTAACAGCACGATGATATTTTTGCGATTCAAAAAGATACCCACAATGGATATGGCAAATAAAATCGCGCCCAAAATCAGGTAATGGACTAATCCGACATCGGCTATCATTGCGCTTCTCCTGTCTTGACCGTACCGGGGGCTGATGCAGCCGATACTGAAGCTGCACCAGGCTCTACTGCGCGCTCGCTGTCGGCACGCATTTTTACCAAACGAATCCGGTCTGCACGTTGTACTTTGACGGCTTTGGCCGGATCAAAATGCTTGGTGTCTTTACGGCGACGCAATGTTAAAGCCACAGCGGCAATAATGGCAACCAGCAAAATCACGGCAGCAATTTCAAAGGCA
>CAMBDR010000226.1 GCA_945864765.1 Janthinobacterium lividum
AAAAAAAAACCGCCACTGGGGCGGTTTGAAATCTATTACCTTTGAGAGAGAATAGAGGAGACAGGCAGCATTATGGGGGTTGTCTAGACAAGTGTCCAATTTATTAATCCAATAACAGATATTTCCATTGTGAATAATTGCTTGCTCAGTGTCAATTCGCGCAAAATTATTCGGCCAGCCCCTGCACCAAAGTGCACGCGGTGTATAATTTGGCGCTGCGCTGTTCGTGGCATTATTCTTGGTGGGGGAAAATGAAGAACTTTTTATCTGGCATGCTGTTCATCGCGGCGATGAGCATTGCACTGCCCGCGCGCAGCCACGAATTTTGGATGACCGCAACGGCAGCGGATGCGCCTGACAATGATTCAGTGGCATGCACCATGCACTATGGTGAGAATTATGACGGGCCACTGGTGGGTTGGGTAAAATCGTTTGTGCTGTCGCTGCGCGTGTATAGCAAAGGTAGTAGCGAAGATTTGCGCGAGCGTTTGAGTGAAGCCGCCTTGCCCGCCATCAACCTGCGCTTTCCCAAAACCGGCAGCCATTTGATTGCGCTCGATAGCGCGCCCAGTATGATCACCCTCAGCGGTGAAAAATTCCACAGCTATCTGCACGAAGAGGGCCTCTATGCCATCATCAAACAACGCGAAGCGGCGGGTAGCGCAGCGACGCCGGGGCGGGAGCGCTATCGCCGTCACGTTAAGGCTTTGGTCAAAACCGGGGGTGCGGCCGATGCCACGTTTGGCGTGCGCACCGGGCAGCGCATCGAGATCGTGCCCTTGCTCAACCCCTTCACCAGCGCACCGGGCGCAACCTTGAAGTTTATCGTGCTGTTCGAAGGCAAACCGCTGGCCGATGTCTTGCTCAAGGCCTGGCATAAACATGATGACCAGGTGCTGCAGATCAAAGCCCGTACCGATGCCGATGGCAAAGTGGATGTGACCCTGCCGTTTGCCGGCCCGTGGATGTTGAGCGCCGTGCATATGATCCCCGCGACCGATACCAACGAGGCCGACTGGGATAGCCTGTGGGGCAATTTGACCTTTGAATTGCCGCGCAAGGCAGGGAAATCCCGACCACGCTGACAATTCACACCCCCTTCACATTCAGCACATCAGCCAGACACAAGCGTTTTCTACAATGCGCTATTGATGATGAATGGATGCTTTTCGTCTATGGCTTTTGTATTCAGAAATTGGTACAATTGAGAGCTGATTTTCTTCTCAATTTTGCGATAGAAACCTTCATTGTTTTGCATGTAATAAATGGCAAAAATATCAGTGATGTATGCACCGAAATTGAATGGATTAATCTCAGTTGGGGCGGGACTATTTTGTGACGGGGATGGGCAGATGAGAGGGACAGGTTGGTGAATATATTGGGCGAATTAGTCAGGTCTTGCCGCACAAGTGGGCGTTGCCTCGGCTATGGTATGTTGCTTTTGCTTGCCTTTAGTGCGCCATGGGTGGGGGCCGTTGGTTTGGGCGAGGTGCAGGTTCAATCGAGTCTTGGCCAAACTTTGCGTGCCAGTGTTTCGATTTTGGGGGGGCAGCCCAATTCTATTTTACCTGGCTGCGTGAAAGCGCGTTTGCAAACGGTGGATGGCACCTTTATTGCCGCACTCAATGTGAGCGTGAGTGATGATGCTCGTGCATCGACCATCATCGTGAGTAGCCCCGCCAGTGTTCAGGAACCCGCGATCACGCTGGTGCTGGAAGTGAGCTGTGAAACCCATCTTAGCCGTCATTATCAACTCTTGCTTGATCCGCCGGAAAACCTGCATCCGGGCCTGCCGCAAATAAAAAATACCCCCGTGGTGCGAACGGCTGAAGTTGTGCCCAATGTTGCGCCCAATGTTGCCGAACCCGTTGTGCGGCAACGCAGCAAAGCCTTGGCGAACAAGGAGCGCGTGCAGCCGCCCACAGCCAAGCCCCAGACGCCCCAGACCAGTGTGGATACCCGTGAGCGCCGCCGCGAAGTGCGTAATGTGCTCAAAATGGATGCGCCCGGCAGCAAATCTGCGGTTGTGCCACTGCCCGACGGTGCCGCCTTGCAATTGGTATTGAGTCGGCGTTTGCGCAATGATTCAAGCCCGGTCGCCAGTGTGGCGCAAGAAGTGTTTTCCGATAAGGTACGGCAACAGCAAAATCAAGCGGTGCTGACCGAGCTTGAACGCTCGGAAATGAAACTCATGCAGCAGAAAATTCAAAGTTTGGCCGGGGAAATTAGCCGCCTCCGGCAAGTGCAGGCCCAGCCCCAAGCCCAAGCCCAACCACAGCCCCAGCCACAAACCCAACCTCAAGTTCAGCCACAAACTCAGCCACAAACTCAGCCACAAACTCAGCCACAAGCGCAAACCGAACCGGAGCCGCCAGCCCTACCGCAAGCCGAACCCGATGCGCAAGCGGATTCTGTGCCAACCACACCGCCAGTATCGGTCAAACTTCCGGAGCCGGCGCCAGCGGCGGCGCAAGACCGCATCATCATTTTAGCCGGCCTCGGCATTTTAATCCTGGTGGGGGTTTGGTTTGCCTACAGAAAACGGCAAGAAAAACACGACTTGAAATTTGCTACCAGCAGCATGTTTCATGAAACCGACATGCCGCGTAACTCCGTGCTGGATACGGCAGGGGGAAAGAGTATTGATACCAATAGTAGTGTTTTTAATTCGAATTTTATGCCCTCTGCCAGCCAGCTCGATACCAATGAAGTTGATCCGGTGGCGGAAGCGGGGGTGTATATTGCCTACGGGCGTGATGTACAAGCGGAGGAGATTTTGAAGGAAGCAATACGGCTGGACCCTGATCGTCACGCTGCGCGTGTGAAGCTGTTGGAAATTTACGCCACGCGCAAAGATACCCGATCATTCGAAGTGCAAGCCAGCGAGTTGTATAGCATCACCCAGGGCGAGGGCGAAGATTGGGAGTTTGCCGCCAGTATTGGCCTGAGTATCGACCCCACCAATCCCTTGTATGGTGGCGCGAAAGACGAGAGTGCAATCGTGGCAGCCCGGCCAGGTGTGGCCCGGCCAGATGAGCCGTCGGTTGCGCTGCGCGACCCATGGCACAATACGGTGATGCCAGTTGATTTGCAGGCAAATGTGATGGATCACCTGAGCGAGAGTGAGCTCAAACCCGCCAATGACGTGATTCATGAGGTGGATTTCGACCTGGGTAAGTTGACGTTTGAGTTGCCAGCCGAGCCAGCCGAATCGGCCGAATCAGTCGCACCAAGTGCCACACCGATTGCGCCAGAACTATCGTTCGATTTGGAATTTGATCCGGTTTTGCCAGCCACGATGGAGCCTGATCTGCCTGAGCCAGAACTGCCCGAGCTGCAAGACATGCAGGCAATGCAAGACCTGCCGGAGATGCCGGAGCTGGACGAATTTAATTTCGAATTACCTGATTTGGCGCAAGACGATGAGGAAATGATTGTTGCCTCACTCCCGGTGGAAGACGATGGATTGGGCGCTTTGTTTGTAGCCGAGCCACCCGTAGAGGAACTGGCCGCACCCTTAGAGGAACTGGCCGTACCCGTAGCGGAATTGGTCGCACCCGCCGTCGAGGTTAGTCCCGCTGAAGTGGCGGATGTCGAGCCGCCACTGGAAAATATGATGGCCGTTGGCCCGGAGAGCGAGCCTTTTTCGAATGTGATCGAAATGGCGACCCGGATTGATTTGGCGATTGCTTACCAGGAAATTGGTTATAAGGAAGGTGCGCGCGAATTGATCGATGAAGTGATCAAAGGCGGTACGCCCGAGCAAATCGAACGAGCCAAAGCAATGCGCGCCAAGATTGCCTGATTGATCAGATATTGATCAGGTATTGATCAGGTATTGATCAATCAGCATACTGGCTTGTTGAATCAACTGATCCAAACCCGGGCCAACCTCAATTAAATGGACATCGGCTTCATCCAGCGGCTCTTCCATGCTGGCAAACTGGCTATCGATCAGGGTGGGGGCCATAAAATGGCCTTTCCGTTGATTAACTCTATCCTGAATGCACGTTTTGCTGCCCTTTAAATACAGCACCAGCGTGCGCAAACCCGCCGAGCGTAATACCGCGCGATGTTTTTGTTTTAAGCCCGAGAAGGCGAGAATGGTATGAATCTGGCCGCTGGCATTGCTTTGCAGCCGTTGTTTGATTGAGGCAACCCAAGGCGCGCGTTGTTCATCGCTTAAGGGGATGCCTTGTGCCATCAGTGCGCGGGATTGATCGGTATGAAAATCATCACCATCAAGAAATTGATAGCCATACTTTTTCGCCAGGGCAAGTGCAAGTGTCGATTTCCCCGTGCCGCACACGCCCATTACGATGAGTAGCAAGCAGCTTGCTTGCGGATTGGAAACTTTAACCAGGTAGTTCATGACAAAGCCTCGGGGTTATTATTGCGAATAATTCTTGGCATTCCATTAGAGTAACCTAAAATGGCGGTAATGTGAATCAATATGCGTCAGATGTGATGGAACACCACGCATTTTTGCGCCAGTTCCCCGATTTATCGATTAAAAATGGTGTCATGCTGTTGCCGAATCTTCCCTTAACATATAATTGGATCAGTCTTTAAGATTTCAATTTGATCGTAATGGCGCGGCTTCATTGTCGCCATATGAAAAATCGGGGGCAATAATGATACTGGAGTCAAGTTGATGAGTCTTTCGTATTCAGACGTGGCGCTGAAACCACATCCGATGGCACGCATCGGCAAAGAAGTATTGGTGATCGAAGATCATTCGACCCTGGCCAATTTGTTGGCCGGGCTAATGCGTGAGCGCATCGGTTGTGAAGTGCAGGCTGCCAACACCTTGGCCGAGGCGGTTGCCAAAATTCAGGCAAACCCGGATAATTTCGCGATAGCCATTTGCGATTTGCTTTTGCCTGACGCCCAGTTTGATGAAATTATTGATACCGTGCGCAGCTATGGTATTGCGGTTGTGGCCATGACGGGCGAATTTTCGGCAGATTTTCGCGAGGTCATCTTAAAAAAAGACGTGGTTGATTATGTGCTCAAGGATAGTTTAAATGCACTCAACTATATCATCGATTTGGTGCATCGCCTCTATAAAAACACAACCCTGAAAGCCTTGGTGGTGGATGACTCGGTTTCTTCCAGAGGCTTGCTCAAACGCTATTTGAGTATGCAGAATCTGCAAACTTTTCTGGCGGTGGATGGATCACAGGCATTAACCATCTTGCATGCCAATCCCGATATCAGCTTAATCATCACCGATTACGAAATGCCCGGTATGAATGGCATCACGCTGTGCAATGAAGTGCGCAAAAATTTCAGCAAAGAACAATTGTCAATTATTGGCGTCTCCGGTTTGGCCAGAGGCCAGCTTTCGGCAGAATTTTTGAAAAGTGGTGCCAATGACTTTATTGTCAAGCCATTTTCCTATGAGGAATTATTGTGTCGGGTGAATCAAAATCTGGATATGCTGGATTTGATCCGCGACAATCGCGCCGCCGCCAGCCGGGATTTTCTGACGGGCTTGTTTAATCGGCGTTATTTCTTTCAATTTGGTCACAAATTGGTGGCAAAAATTGGCAAAAATCAAGGCAATTTAACCGTGGCGATGATTGATATTGACCACTTTAAAGATATCAATGACCGGCACGGGCATGATATTGGTGACGTGGCCTTGATTCAGGTTGCGCAAGCCTTGCAATACCATTTCGGTGGCGATGGTCTGGCGCGCCTGGGGGGCGAAGAGTTTGCGGTGTTATTACCCGATCAAAGCCTGGCCAAAGTGGTGCAATTGCTGGATGGATTCCGCCTCTATCAGGAACAACATCCGCTGCTTACCTTAAACGGCCAGTCAGAACCGTTAGAGGTCAGTATCGGTTGCGCCAGCCTTTCGGCCGACTGCCCTGATTTGATGCAACTGTTGAAAAAGGCTGACCAAAACCTGTATGCGGCCAAGCATCAAGGGCGTAATCGGCTGGTAACGAGTTAAACATTGGCCAGCATCAACTCCTGCGCCAAGGGCACTTCCGGCGCAACGTGGCTGGTCATGACAATACATTGCCTTTGCAAGCGTTCTGGCTCGCTTAAGCGCTGGCGCAAATGCGCTATCGCAGCCACATCCAGCGCATTAAATGGTTCGTCAATCAAGAGTAATTGAAGCGGTAGCGCCAGTGCCAGACACAGGTGCAGCTTTTTGTGTTGCCCCAACGATAGCGTGTTAATGCTGTTATTGAGTACGGGCAGCATATGAAGCGCTGCCAGCTCGGCATGCACGGCCTCGCTTTGGGTTTGTGGGTAGAGCGAGAGATGTAAATCCAGAAATTCTCGCACGCTGAGCCAACTGAAGTCCGGGCTTTCGCTGCTACACCAAAAACTGTGTGCGCGGTAGGCCAAAGGCTGTTGCAAAATATCCCAGTCATTCAAACGAATGTGGCCACCTCTGGCGTCGAGCGCACCGCCCAACAGTTTGAGCAGCGTGGTTTTGCCCGAGCCATTTTCGCCGCGCAACCAGGTAATGCCCGGCCCCAGCTTACAAGACCAATCGTCAAACATCAGCCGTTTGGGGTAGGCAAAACTTAAGTTGGCGACCTGTAGTTGTGGCACGGTGCTGGTCAAGGTTGCTGACGTTGCTGTTTCTGTTGTCATTGCCATAGTTCGGTTCCCATTGCGGTCAAAATGACCATGTATAAAATCAGAATACGTGCGCGCGCAGGCTGGCTCAAGCGGCCACAGGCGAGCAAGCAAAGGTGGGCGGCCACTTGCGTGCCCACATACCAGCGCGCCACGCCGCCATGCACTTGCGCGCCATGCAGCCAGAACCAGGCGCTTACGGCGCATAAAATCAGCGCAGCGGGAAGCAGGCTGGCGCTACTTGTGAACCATTGAAGATGCGCAAAACGTAGCGGCAGCGCGCGCAAATGGGGCGTCATCGATTGCATTTGTTCTTGCACCGCCTTGTAGCCTTGATCGGTTAACATCAAAATCGCGCTGC